>JBOHCP010000192.1:0-8569 GCA_050698875.1 Streptosporangiaceae bacterium
GTAGAGAAGGGGGTGGCCGGCCGGCCGCGACTGCTCATGGGCGGCCCGCGCGAGTCGGTGCTGGCCCCGCTCTGGCGAGACAACACCAGCGTGTACGTGGCGACGGACTGGCCGGGCTGGTGGAACATCTACCAGGTGAGCCTCACCGGCGAGCCCCCGCTGGCCCTGTACCCGGCGGAGGAGGAGTTCGCCGGGCCGCTCTGGCGGCTCGGCGCCCGGCCGTTCGGGCTGCTCGGCGACGGCAGGCTTGCGGTCACCCACGGCGCGGGGCCGACCGGGCTCGCCATTCTAGATCCCGAGTCGTTCGAGCTGAAGGACCTCGATACGGCGTTCGCGGAATTCGCGCCGAGCGGCGTCGCGACGTTGTCGGCCGACGGCAACTCGATCGTCGCTGTGGCCGGCGGTCCGGCGAGCCGGCCGGTCGTGATCCGGATCGACGCCGCCACCGGCAAGACCGAGGTGCTGCAGCGTGACAGGGCCGCGCTCCCCGACGAGGCTTACCTCCCGCTCCCGCAGCACGTCGACTTCGAGGGCCCGTACGGCCAGATCGTGCACGCGCTGCTCTACCCGCCGACCCACCCGGAGGTGACCGGGCCCGCCGGCGAGCGCGCGCCGTACGTGGTCTGGGTGCACGGCGGCCCGACCAGCCGCGCGACCTCGGTCCTCGATCTGGCGAAGGCCTACTTCACGAGCCGCGGCATCGGCATCATCGACGTGAACTACGGCGGCTCCAGCGGCTACGGCCGGCAGTACCGGGAACGGCTGCGCCGCGACTGGGGCGTGGTCGACGTGCACGACGCGATCGCCGCCGCGCGGTGGGTGGCGGACTCGGCAGGCGCGGATCCGGCCAGGCTCGCCATCCGCGGCGGATCTGCTGGCGGCTGGACGGCGCTGGCCACAGTGACCACTGGCACCAAGCGCGGGCGAGTGTTCAGCGCGGCCGTGTCGTACTTCGGGGTCGCCGACTTGCGCAGCTTCGTCGCGACGACGCACGACTTCGAGTCGCGCTACCTCGACGGCCTGATCGGCCCGCTGCCGGGCTACGAGACCCGGTACGACGACCGCGCGCCGATCGGCCACGTAACCCGCGACACCTGCCCGATCCTGCTACTGCAGGGCCTCGACGACCCGATCGTGCCGCCCGCGCAGGCCGAGATCATCGCGGCCGACCTGGCCGCCAACGGGATCAGGCACGCCTCCCTCGCGTTCGAAGGCGAGTCACACGGCTTCCGCAAGGCACAGACGATCGCGACGGCGCTCGAGGCAGAGCTGTCGTTCTACGGCCAGATCCTCGGCTTCGAGCCGCCGGGCATCCCGAAGGTCACCGTCACCTCCCCCGGCGCGAAGCGGGCCGGCGGTCGGGGCTAGGTCCGCGGCCGCGAGGGCCACCGCGGCCGCCAGGCACGGCCGTTCCCCTCATGAGGGGGAGTGGCGACGGGCGGACGCTAGCGCGCGAACTCGATCGCGCGCGACTCCCGGATGACGGTGACGCGGATCTGGCCGGGGTAGGTCAGCTCGTCCTCAATGCGCTTGGCTACGTCGCGGGCGATGACCTGCGCCTGGATGTCGTCGACGTCACCGGGCTTGACCATCACGCGGATCTCCCGGCCAGCCTGCATCGCGAACACCTTGTCGACGCCGTCTTGCGCGCTCGCGATCGCTTCCAGCCGCTCCAGGCGCCGGACGTAAGCCTCGAGCGACTCGCGGCGCGCGCCCGGCCGGCTGCCGCTGATGGCGTCGGCCGCCTGCGTGAGCACGGCCTCGACCGTGCGCACCTCGACCTCGTTGTGGTGCGCCTCGATGGCATGCACGACGTCGTCGGGCTCGCCGTACTTGCGGGCGATCTCGGCGCCGATCAGGGCGTGGCTGCCCTGCACCTCGTGAGTGAGCGCCTTGCCGATGTCGTGCAGCAGCGTGCACCGCTTCAGCAGGACTGGATCCATGCCCAGCTCACTGGCCATCATCCCGGCGATGTGCGCGGACTCGATGAGGTGCTTGAGCACGTTCTGCCCGTACGAGGTCCGGTACCGCAGCCGGCCGAGCAGGTTCGTCAGCTCGGCGTGCATGTCGGTGATGCCGACGTCGATCAGCGCATCCTCGCCGGCGCGCACGCACAGCGCCTCGATCTCGGCCTTGCTGCGGTCGTAGGCCTCCTCGATGCGCTGCGGGTGGATGCGGCCGTCGAGCACCAGCCGTTCCAGCGTCAGCCTGCCCACCTCGCGGCGAACGGGGTCGAAGCACGACAGCAGAACCGCCTCCGGCGTGTCGTCGATAATCAGGTTCACCCCGGTCACCGACTCGAACGCACGGATGTTGCGGCCCTCCCGGCCGATGATCCTGCCCTTCATCTCATCGCCGGGCAGGTGCAGGACCGAGACCACCGACTCGCTGGTCTGCTCGCTCGCGACGCGCTGGATGGCGAGCGTGACGATCTTGCGGGCGCGTTTGCTGCCTTCCCGCTGCGCCTCGGCCTCGATGTCCCTGACGATCCGTGCTGCGTCGCGCTTGGCGTGATTCTCGATGGCCGAGACAAGCTCGCCCCTGGCCTGCTCGGCGGACAGGCCGGCGATCCGCTCGAGTTCCGCCTGCCGTTCCGCGCCGAGCTTGTCGAGTTCTTCCTTGCGCTCATCGAGGCCGGCGGCGCGCTGCTCCGTTTTGCGGGTGAACTCATCGATGCGCTGCTCGCGCTCGCCGAGCCGGTCCTCGCGCCGCTCGAGCTCGGCGCGCAGCCGGCGGGTCTCCTCGGTCGCCGACCTGGCCTCTTCCCTGGCCGACCTGGCCTCCTCCTTCGCGGCGCTGGCCTCCTCCTTCGCGGCGCTGGCCTCCTGCTTCGCGGTGCCTGCCGCAGCCTCGGCGTCGCGGCGGGTCTCCGTCGCGGCCGCCGCAGCGGTCTCGGCCTTGCTGATGATGTCCGCCGCGTCGCGGTCCGCCCGCGTTCGCAGCTCGGCGGCGTAGCCGTCCGCCTCGGCCCGGGCCTGAACCTTGTCGGCCTCCGTCAGCGGCGTGTGGCCGCGACCCTGCGGCACTGCGTCGGAGCGCGGCGGCGCCTGCAAGCTGCCACGGCGCAGGACGACGACCAGGACGGTCAGTGCGGCGATTGCGGCCACGCAGCCGACGATCGCCAGTGCAAGCACAGCCCCGCTGCCGTTCAAGGTCGCCCCTCTCCTACCGGTGGCCGACGCTGTCGCCGGTCTCTGGCAGGCACGCGTGCCTGCAGCGAGGGGTTACTGCCTGAAGCAGCGGATGCGCGGTGCACCGCGGTCGACATCAACCGCGAGGACAACAGCTGCCGGATTCGCGTCTGCGCACCGTCGGTGCTGCACAGACCGGACGCTGGTGACCCGGAGCTACGTCGCCTGCAGCTCATCGAACGCCGACGGCGCGCCATCGCGCCGTCGTCACTGCCGGTAATCTGCTGGCTTCGCGTGCCCGCCGATTAGCTCAGACCGCCTGCGCTCGCTGGGTACTGCCTTCTCCCTTCGCCGGCCGCCGACCCAGCCGGAAGGCGATCTACCGAAACGCCCCGCCGGCCTGCGCCGCTGCCTCCGTCCGTCTGCTACGTCTCGGCCGTCCGGCAACCTGGCCGTCGCCAGTTGCCGTCGTGCCTTGTGTATTTGTGAACGTCCTTACACACGCCGAACTTCGTTGCACAGAGCAGAAAACCTCGCTGCCGTGAGGCTAAGCGCTTATAACGAAACGGTCAACTATGTCCGCGTGCTGCAGAAACCTGGTCAGCGGCCGCCTTGTATCCCGCCTGCCAACCCTTACAGGGACCAGCGCCGAACAGGCTGGCAGTCACAGAGCGTCGGCGTACCGTTACCGGCAGGCGGCCGCGCCCCTGCGGCGCCAGACGCAAGCGAGGCCCGGCGGTGTCACGAACACCGTGATCCGGGCCTCTGACCGAGACGGAGCCTCGGCTAGGAACCATCGTCCCAACCCGCCCGGCGCAGCACCGTTCCCCCTCGACGCCCTGCGCACCGCTTACCCTGGCTGGTTCATCACCCCATCGGCGTTCGGCGGCTACCGGGCCGACCGGAAGTCGGAGGACGGCCTGATGATCCGCTACGTCGCCGGCATCTCGATCCCAGGCCTGCAGCGCCGGCTGGAGGTCATCGAATCCGCGCGGGCCGAGATGGGCTGGCTGAGTCGCCGGCCCCGACCCCGGCGACCGGGCGGAGGCCCCGGCAGCGGCAGCGGCATGACAGGGTTGGCGAGAGTCAGTCGAAGCGCAGGTCGTAGGTATCGGCCATGATCAAAACGAACTTGTCCCACCCTGCTGTCGGGTGCCGGCAGGTCAGGGCGCATAGTCGCGGTGTCAGGGTCGTAGACGATGACGGTTACCGCTTCGAGGAGGTGCGCGGGGTCGGCTTCGGTCTCTCGCGCTCGCGTTTTACCGAGCCGCGCAATCAGGCGCTCTATCAGTTCCAGGGTCGGCTTCCTGTAGGTAGCTTCTCCCGCTGCGCCCAGGGCTTCGGCTTCGTCCTCCTCGTCAACATCCTCCTCATCCCCGGTTTGCTCGGCTTCCTCGTCCGCTGCGCTCGGCGCTTCTGCGATGCCGGTCCCTCGCATGAACGCCGCTTCAGCTACTGACCGTTCTGCCAGCATCTTCTTGGTCAGCTTGACTTCTTCCCACGTAGGGATGACCAGGATCCCGCCGACTACGGCGAACGGGAACTTGAGGTGGATGTTGACAGCGAAGGCCCGGATATCCCCGAAGCGGTTCCAGAGCGCCCTGCCGACGGCGAGGTTGACCGGCTTGATTTCGACCGCGAGCCGCAGTCCGTCGAGGTCGTGCGATTCGGACACGTCCGCCCTGGCGGGGCGTAGCGCTCCGGCGACCGTGCGCTCGCCGCTGTGGAGTTTCATTCGCGGCGTCCTGGCGGCCAGTTCTCCGGCGAGCACGCGCCCGAGGCCGGTGCCGAGCGCGATCTGAGCTTTCTTAGGGCCGCCCCTGGGCAGGCTCTTGGCCGTCAGGACGTATTCGGAGACCGCGCTGATGTAATCCTGCATGCCCGGCGCCTCGTTCGCGGCCAGCGCGTCGACAAGGGCGAGTCCGGTGACTGTGATCTTCTTGGCCTTCTTGCCCCCGGCCATGTCAGCGGGCAGCGGGCAGCTGAACAGGTGGCGCCCCGCCCTCGGAGCGCTCGACCTCGATGAACGCGCTGACGATGGCATTGCGCAGCCGCTTCTCGATGATGTCCACGTAACCGGGGTCGATCTCGACGCTCTTGCTGTGCCGGCCGGTCTCCATCGCTGCGAGTGCCGTGCTCCCGGTTCCCGCGAATGGGTCGACTACGGTGTCTCCGGCGAAGCTGAACATGCGAATGAGTCGGCGGGGCACCTCGACCGGGTAGGGGGCGGGGTGCGTGGTGCGGGACTGGCCAGGGATGTCGGTCCAGAACGGCGCGAAGAGCTTTGCGTACTCCTCTGTTGAAATGAAGGACAGTCGCCTCTGCTCTTCGGTAGGGCTACGGTAGCCGCCGGGCTTGCGCATCAGCAGGATGTGCTCAACGTCGTTCTTGACCACGCCGTTGGGCAGGTTGGGCTTGCCGAGGAACCGGCTGGACTTGCTCGCCTCAAGCCTGATGTTGGCGACCTTGAGCCAGCGGATCGGCGTCAGGTTGTCCAGCCCGATCTTCCTGGCTCGCACCTGGATGTCGGCGCTCAGCGGCAGCACGTGGTGCCGGCCGCCGGCCCTGCGCGAGATGCAGACATCCCCGACCACGCAGCAGATCCGGCCACCCGGGACCAGTATGCGCAGGCACTCTTTCCACACCCGGTCGAGTTCATCGAGGAACTCGTCGTACACAGGGATGTTGCCCAACTGGCCAGCATGGTCAGGGTATTCCTTGAGCATCGCGTACGGCGGGCTCGTCACGACCAGGTGGGCTGACTGGGTTTCGATGAACGAGAGATCCCGTGCGTCGCCTTCCCTGACCACGTGCCTGGTGGGGCCGCCTGACGCCAGCGTCTTAGCAGTCACGTGACGAACGGTACGGACCTGTCCTGACAGGATCCATCCGCCACGCCGGAGTCGGATTCGCCAGCCCCGTGCAAGCCATTGCACCCCACTCGGCTGCCCGTCAAAGGAGGGAGGATCTCCGCGAATGACCGGAAACGCCGCACGTCCGCAGGCGGGGTGGCAGCACGCACACTGGCTTAGCCCGCCCTGAGACGCGGCCCGCCTGATGCTGAGGACGGGCGGGCCGCTTGGCGTCCTTACCGGCGCTCCTCGCGGCCGCTGTGGCTGCGGCTGCCGTAGCGGTTCAGCGTCGTCTCACCGAGCCGGGCGTAGAACGCATCGCGTGCGGCGCGCACATGGTCGGGCATGTCGCCGTCGCTGTGCCGTCTGCCTGCGGGCAGGTCGTAGCCCAGCAGCCAGCCCAGGTACGCGCGCCGCTCCTCGGGCGCCTTGGCGTCCAGCCACCGCCGGTAGCTGGCGCGCATCTCGGGCGTCCGGTTCGCCAGCTGCTGCTCCGGAGTCGCGTCGTATGGCGTTGCACCCGCAGATGCAGCGCCACCCCTCGCCGCCTCCGTTGCCAGTTCTCGACTCGTCGCGCACGACCTCCAGCCGCGCCCGGCCCAGCGGCCGGTCGAAGGAGAACGGAATCTCGTCAACAGGCAACGCGCTCACTGATGCCCGAAGGAGTCGTACTTGAAGACGCCGCTTGCAGCCTTCCAAGTGCTCTTGATCGACACCGCTGCGCTGACCCCGCCCGTGACGCTGAAATCGGCCAGGATGGTGCCGAAGAAATACTGGTTCGGGTCGGCCACGGTGCTGGGGTACAGGTAGAAGTTCCTCGCCACCCCATCCCGCGCAGCGGTGTACAGCTGGCGGCTCGCGTCGTCGTAGAAGCCCGAGAAGTCGCCCGACGCATCGGGCAGGCCCGCAACGTAGATCTTGTTCGGGTCACCGAACGCCGTGACCTCGACAATGTCCACGTTGAAGTTGATCGACCAGTCGTTCAGGTAGGCAACGGGCGAGGCTGCGGCACCGCTCGCGATGCCGAAGTAGACCATGCCGTTGCGGCCGTGCAGTCTCACGCCTTACCGCCCCTCACAGTTGCTTCCAGCGGCCCTGCGGCCCCTGTTCGTACGTGCCCCCATCGGTCCGGTAGGGGCTACTCTCGGGCGCCGCGCTGGCCTTGCCGCCGTCCGCCGCGACCAGGACAGTGCGGTCTTGGCGGATGCTCTCGGGCTGCGGCAGAACGTCGGTCTGCTCAGGCACCGGCAAGACGCTTCTGGTACCTGGCGCGGTCATCGCCAGCTGCGGGTCGTCGCTCGTCGTGTTCCCCGCATTCATGCTGCTGGGCACCAGCGGCGGGCTAGCCAGCTTGTCCACCGTCGTCTCCTTCCGCCACGACTACCTCAACCCTGTCGCCGCGCTCCAGTAGCCCTATCAACGGCTCCAGCCCGGTCGGCTGCGCCCGGTGCACAGGCGGCTCGCGCCGCGGTGGAAGTACTTTGCCGCCTAGCGCGGCCGTCAGCCGCTCCGCCCCATCCGGCGGGGTCCACGACTCGACGCCGGGCGTCTCCGCCTGCCGCGCGATCATCCGACGCCCCGCAGAAGCCGGTCGTTCACCGCGTTGGCGTCATGCACCCGCTGGGCCACAGCAACCGGCTCGGCCGCGTTCTCGATCGGACCAAGACCCCGGCCCTGCGCAGCCACGTTCGCGGCCAGCGCGCCCGACTGCATCCTGCGGACGAACTCGCGTGTCTCCTCCTCCGACATGTAATGCCAGTCAGCACCGGAGACGTTCCGCTGGTGGCTCTCATCGCGCGACAGCATGGCCCGGCCCTCGACGGTCAGGTCGCCGTGGCCATCGGTCCAGCCGTGCGCGCGCCAGAACTCAGCCGCCGCAGCGGCGCGCTCCTCGAAGTCGTACGGCGCGACCGCTGGCCCGCCAGCGACAGCTGCCCTGGCGAGTGCGGCCGGGGTGAAGTCGTAGCTCGGCGCCGGCTCGCTCATCGCGGCCGCCCGTTGGAGTTCGGGTGCACGAAGTGGTTGACGTGGTCGCTGCCCGCAGGCCCGCCGCCATCGGGCGGCTTGTCCACGTCCAGCCCGACGCCGGTGGGCGGCTCCCGGCCGCCAGCCCCGGCGTAGGCGTCCTGGTTGGGCTGCTCGGTGCTGCCCGAACCGGGGTCAGCCTGGGTCCGCACCGCCATGATCGTGCCGATGCCCGGCAGCCCAGACACGTCGCCGTCAACCGGCTCCAGGCCCGGCAGGCTCCAGCCGACGTCGCTGCCAGCGCCAACCATTGCGCCGTCCCTGCCGTTGCCGAACGCCGAAGGCAAGCCGCCGTCAGCGGCCGCGAACCGGTGAGTCGTACTTCGCCACGCTGCCTCCCGCAAACAACAGCGCACGCCACCGGGAGAAGGAGGAAGCAACTCCAAGCGGCGTGCGGCCTGTACCGCCCACCCTACGACGGCCAGGCGACAACCGGCTGCATCCTGGTCAGCGTGGGGGTGCACGACAGCTTTGTTGGAGATGATCTTGCCCGAGCCTGGTGACCTTCGGGTCTGAGTCGCGGTGTCTGTCAGATGGCTGCCCGAAGCCCGGCGAAGCGGC
>JBOHCP010000193.1:0-8547 GCA_050698875.1 Streptosporangiaceae bacterium
GCCGCCGGGGCACCTCGCCGATCTCGATCCTCCGGCCAGGCGCGCCGCCGTGGTGGCGCTCGGCCAGCCCGCCTACCGGGCTGATCAGCTAGCCCGGCACTATTTCGCCCGGCTGACCGACGACCCGGCGGAGATGACGGATCTCCCGGCACCCGTGCGGGCAGAGCTGGCGGCGGCGCTGCTGCCGACGCTGCTCGGGGTCGAGCGCGAGCAGGATTGCGACGGCGGCACGACGCGCAAGACGCTCTGGCGGGCGCTGGACGGCGCGCTGGTCGAGTCGGTGCTGATGCGCTACCCGGACCGGGTCACCCTGTGCGTCTCCTCGCAGGCCGGATGCGGCATGGCGTGCCCGTTCTGTGCGACCGGCCAGGCCGGGCTGACCAGGAACCTGTCGGCGGCCGAGATCGTCACCCAGGTGTTCGCGGCGGCGCGGGCGATGGCCTCGGGCGCCGTACCTGGTGGCCCCGGGCGCGTCTCGAACGTGGTGTTCATGGGCATGGGCGAGCCGCTCGCCAACTACGGCTGTGTGCTCGCCGCGGTGCGGCGGATCACTGAGCCCGCCCCGACCGGCCTCGGCATCTCCCAGCGGTCGGTCACCGTGTCGACGGTGGGCCTGGTGCCCGCGATCCGCAAGCTCGCCACCGAGGGCCTGTCGGTGCGCCTCGCGGTCTCCCTGCACGCGCCGGACGACGAGCTACGGGACGAACTGGTCCCGGTCAACCGGCGCTGGCCAGTGGCCGAGGTACTGGACGCGGCCTTCGGCTATGCCGCCACGACTGGGCGGCGGCTCTCGATCGAGTACGCGATGATCCGCGACGTCAATGACCATGCGTGGCGAGCCGAGCTGCTCGCTGACCTGCTGGCCAGGCGGCTCGCGCACGTCAACCTCATCCCGCTCAACCCGACGCCGGGGTCGAAGTGGACCGCCTCCGACCCGCGCGTGGCCGACGAGTTCCAGCGCCGTCTTGCGGCCCGCGGCATCCCGGTGACCGTGCGCGACACCAGGGGCCGGGAGATTGACGGCGCGTGCGGCCAGCTCGCCGCCACAGCCCGGAGGCCTGGGTCCTCTCGGTAATGCGCGCCGCGCGAGGTCCGGCATCGGCAGCGGTGCCGATGATGCCGAGCAGCAGATCGCCGAGGCCGGGGCGCCGCAGTCACCCGCAGCGGGTGAGCGAAACTGACCCCGCCACGGGGAGACATACGCCAGACCGCAATCTGCGAACACCTGGGTGGCCCACCGCGGGTGACGCCCCCGAGGAGGTTAGATGCGGGCGGACCTGGCCAGGTGGCAATTCGCGTTCACCTCGGTTAATCAATTCCTGTTCATCCCGGTCACGATCGGCCTCGCATTCCTTACCGCGCTGCTGCAGACCGCGTGGTACCGCGGCAGCAGGCCGGAATACCTGCGGCTGACCAGGTTCTTCGGCACCCTGCTCGTCGAACGCGGTCAGCGGACGCCGGGTCTACGGAGTCGAGCACAACGGCCTGTCGCTGCTGCTGTCCTTCTGCCTCCACGCGCTGCACGACGCGCGGTCGCAGCCGGGCCCGGCGCCGCTGTCGCGCACCGGCTAGCCTCCGCGGTGCGGGACGTCAAGCCTGCGGGCCAGAGGCGGCGTTGCTCGATGAGCGTGACTTCATCGCCAACAACCCTGCCCACCTGCGAAAGCGTCGGCCAGTACCCCGCGAACCAGACCTCTGGGCGCGATTCGGCGCCGCTCGCCGGTATCAACTAGCGGACGACCCGCGCAAGAGGCTACGGCGTCCGCTCGCTGAGAGGAGGCCGGGACTTGGCCGGCCAGCTGAACTACACCATGAAGCCGACGATCTGGTGGGACCCGACCCAGCCGCACGTGCTCAAGGTCTGCACCGGCGACGCCCGGTCCACCGACGAGAACGGCGGCAAGCCGGGGCTGTGGATCACGGTGAAGCGCGGCTGCAGGGCGTTCGAGCGGATCGCCCGAGCGCTGCGCGACTCCGGGCAGCCGCATCCCCGATCAACTGACGGTACGGCACAAGAGGGACCGGATCACGGGGCCTATCGCAGGCCCCGTGATCCGGCCTTCGGCTCTCCCAAGATCGCGCCATAGAGCCTCGTCATCGCCGCCCGGCCCGCGCAGCCTGCGAGCACTACACCTCGTCACCGATAGCACGAAACCGCCAGCCGGAGACCGGGCAGACGGCGGGCAGGCGGCCGCAGCCGGGAGGCATGGTCATGGCACCAGTGTGCCCGGCCGGTCAGGTTATCGCGTAGATGTCAGCCCTGTGCGCGACCCGGACAACCTCCACAGTCCAGGCGTCATCGTCGACGTCGTACTCAACCCGGTAGTCACCGACGTGGGCACCGTAGAGCCCGGTGAGCGGGCCGTGAAGCGACGAGCCCAGCCTGCGGGGTTGTCGAGCAGGCGCCCGTTGATGAACTCGATGACCGCCAGGCCGCACCTTCAGGCAGCACATCACGGATGGCCCGCGAAGCAGGACGCGACTACGAGTTCGTACCGTCTCCGGGCGCGCCGGGGCGCCATTACCGCGGCGGGCGCAGCGCGCGGACGGCCTCGATGCCGCGCACAACGTCGCCGCGGGCGATCTCTTCCCTGGCTGCCTGGATCTGCGCGAGCGCCTTGGGGTCACTGAGAACCTCAGCCGTCATGCGCCATTCCCGGATCACCGCGGCCAGCCGCTCAGGAGCGTGCTCACCGCTGCCGGCTGCTCTCGCGAGATCGGCGGTGAACTCGTTCAGGTCGTCCTGAGGCAGGTACCTCGACCACGGCATCGCCGCCGGTAGCAGGCTCGGGAGAGAGCCCGCTACCTGTGCGTTCGTCAGAAGCATCGCGAACACGCGCAGAGCCTCGATGACCGAGCCGGGAATGATCACCGGCATGCGCTCGCCGTGGATGATGAGCTGGTTGACCACACCACGCAGCGCGTCCTCCGGGTCCAGCTCGGGTGCGGGCTCGCTCATAGTCCCAGCATAGGCACGCCGGCAAGACAGTCCTGTCAGCACCACCACGCTCGCGGCGTGAGCGGCCTCGTCCGGTCCCGCCGTCGCCGCGCCTCGCGCCGTCGCCAGTAGTCATCGAGCGCCGCTGCGCGGACGTCGCGCAGGCCGAGCTCGCCGAGTGCATCCCTGGCCACCTCGACCGACGGCGAGTCGGCCAGGCGACGCTGACGCCGCTGAGTTCTACGCGGCCAAGTCGAAGCTGCCGGGCTCTTGGCCTGCCTGGCGAGGCACGGCGGCCCTGCGGCCTGGTCTGAGCGAGTACGTTAACGCGCATGGCCAGGAGAGACTCGCTCGCCAAGCGCCGGCGTGCACTCATTGCAGGCATCGTCCAGAGTGCCTGGCAGCGTTTCCAGCAGGCGGGCACGCTCACGGCCGAGTCCGCGGCAGGCCGCCGGTTCGCGGCGTTCGGCCCCGGCTCGCTGATGGCGTTTCCGACCGGCGCGGTCTACGGCGAGCCGTGGATCGAGATCGGCGACCAGTGCATGATCGCCGAGCTGGTCACCTTGTGCGCCGGCATGGCGCCCGGCCACGACCTCGGCCCGGAGCCAGTACTGCGGATAGCCGACAGGTGCGTCATCGGGCGCGGCAGCCACATCGTGGCGCACCATTCGATCGAGATCGGCGCGGACGTCTTCACCGGGCCGTACGTCTACATCACCGATCAGAACCACAGCTACGCCGACCTCGACGTGCCGGTCGGGCGGCAGTGGCCGGTCAACAGCGGCGTCAGGATCGGATCGGGGACCTGGCTCGGCACCGGCGCGATTGTCCTGCCGGGCGCCTTCATCGGCCGGAACGTGGTCGTCGCGGCGGGTGCCGTCGTCCGTGGCACGGTGCCTGACTACGCGGTTGTCGGCGGCGTGCCGGCCAGGGTGCTCAAGGAGTATGTGGCCGGGGCCGGCTGGCTGTCGCCGGTCGCGACGGTGTCCCCCGAGAGCGACTACTCTGCCTGATCGGTCAGCTCCAGGCTGACCTGCCACAGCCGCGCTCGGGCGGCGCTGTCGTAGGCCTGCGCGTTCGCGCGCGCCTCGCGGGTCCGGTCGAAGAACCGGCCGGTCACCCCGGCCAGCGCCAGGTCGGTACTCAGCCGCTCGGTAGCCGCGACGCCCGTCTCGAGAGTGTCCACGCTGGAACCGCGCTCGGCCAGCACCATCTTGGTGGGCATGAACGTCGCGGGATGCAGGCTGTTCACGGTCACCTGCTCGGCGGGGACGCGCTCGGCAAGCTCGAAGCCCGAGATGATCTGGGCCAGCTTGCTCTGACAGTAGGCGCGGACCCCCGAGTAGTCCCGCTGCAGCATCAGGTCGTCGAAGTCCAGCGGGTGCTGGCCGAGTGAGGCGACGTTGATGATGCGCGCTGGCGCCGAGTCCCGTAGCAGCGGGAGCAACTGGGTGGTGAGCAGGAACCCGGCAAGGTAATTCACGGCGAACCGCAGCTCATAGCCGTCCGCGCTGGTACGCCGGTCGTGCCCGTCCGGCTGCCCGGAACCGATGCCGGCGTTGCTGACGAACACGTCCAGCCGGTCGGTGGCCTGCAGGATGTCGCCGGCCAGCCGGCGGACCTGACCGAGATCGGCGAGGTCGGCGTGGAAGGTGTGAGGCTTCCTGATGCTCGCGCGGTCTGCGATCTCGGCGGCTGCGCGGTCCAGCCTGTGCTGGTCTCGGCCGTGGAGCAGCACCGTGGCGCCGCCGCGGGCGAGTCGCTCGGCGAGCGCCCGGCCGAGGCCGTCGGTAGCTCCGGTGATGAAGATCGTTGGCTGATCGGTCATGTTCTGCTCCCAGGGCATCCGTCTACGAGAGCAGCGTAAGCATCCGTTCGGCCTGCCGCTTCGCGGTTCCCGGCGGATTGCGGGGGTGCTCGGGGTCTTCGCGAGTTCCGCGCCATCGCCTCGATCTGCTCGGGCCGAACGCATCCGCCGCGCAGCCTTTCGCCAGGCACCCGGGACATGACAACCGCGGGTGGCTCGGCTGCCAGGTCGGCACAAAGCGGAGCGGGCGCCAGGCCTTTGGCGTAGCGATCCAGCAGCGACAGCGCTCGCCACTCCCGCTCGGCGTCGCCGCAGGAGCGGAAGCGCTTTACCACCTGAGTGATCGTCAGCTCAATGTCGTGCGTGCTCCGCTTGCCGCTCATGGAACCTTCCTGTCGGCCGAGCGCATTCACGCTATCGGACGGTCTGCTGTGAGCAGAGTTGCTCGCCGCGGCCCCGCGTCGGCGCGAGAGTGAGGCATGCGCGACTTCCGGTTCTCCTACAACGTCTTCGGCATCACCAGCCGCGAGGAGTTCGTCACCGAATGCCGTGCCGCCGAGGAGCTCGGTTTCGACACCGTGTTCGCGGCCGACCACCTTGGCATCCCGGCGCCGTTCCCGCTGCTGGTCGCTGCGGCAGAGGCAACGCAGCGGCTGCGCGTCGGCACGCTCGTGCTGAACGCGGCCTTCTGGAACCCGGCGCTGCTAGCGAGGGAGGTTGCCACCACCGACATCCTGACCGACGGTCGGCTCGAGCTCGGGCTCGGCTCGGGTCACATGAAGTGGGAGTTCGACGAGGCGGGCATCGGGTGGCAGGGACCGAGCGCGCGGGCGGCGGCTCTGGAGCGGATGATCGGAGAGTTGCAGCGGTTCTTCAGCACCGAGTTCGCAGAGCTTCGGGCCGGCCGCGCCGGGCCGAAGCCGCTGCAGCGGGCCGGGTTCGGCGGGTACGGTCCGCCGTTGCTCGTCGGTGGTACCGGGGACGCCGTCTTGCGGATCGCCGGTCAGCACGCAGAGATCATCGGCGTGGCGGGCCTGCTCCAGGTCGCAGGCCAGCCTCCTGGCACGTTCCGGCTGGCAACTCCGTCGCAGGTGGACGAGCGAGTGGCCTACACGCGCGCCCAGGCCGGCGCGCGGGCGGACGACATCGAGTGGCACCTGCTGGTGCAGGCGGTCGTCGTGACCGACGACCGGCGCGGTGCCGCCGAGAATCTCGTAACCGAGCACCGCGAGCACTTCGAGTCACTGGGTGTCACCGACGAGCATGTGGTGCTGACCCTCGACGAGACGCTGGAGACCCCATTTGTGCTGATCGGCACCGTCGACGAGATCGCGGCCCAGCTGCGCCGCAGCCGGGAGCGCTGGGGTTACTCCTACATCACCGTGCACGGCCCGTACATGCGGACGTTCGCCCCGGTGATCGCCCGGCTGCGGCAGGCCTAGCGCCGCCGCCCTCAGGGGCGGGGCTGTCGCCGTCCCGACGCGGCCGGCGCAGCGCCGGCCGGCCTGGCCCCGGCCAGCTGCGGCACGAACGTCTCGCCGCGCAGTGCCCGGCTGACCAGGTCGACTGCCTGCGCGGTGGTCACGAGCCGGCGGCCCTCGGCCTGATAGACGGCGAGCACCGCCGCCATGCCGCTCGGCGGCAGGTCCTTGCCCAGATCGGCGCGCGCGCTCCGGTAGCCCGCCCTGGCGCCCTCGACGCAGGCCGCCAGGTGATGCCCGGCCAGCGCCGCCAGCGCCACCGGGTGCCGAAGCAGGACTCCGTGCAGCCGGTAGTCAGGCGGCACCACGTCGAGTAGCCAGTTCACCGCCGTTCGCTCGAAGTCGGGTGAGCCCGGCGGGTGCACCCCGGCTGGCCACCCGGCCGGGACCTGCGCAGCTGCCATGGCACCAGCATAGCGAGATTCGAATACGTTTTCTATCCAGCATCCGCACAGAGCAGGGCCTGCGGCCCGAGTCGACCACCCGACTACAATGGACAGCGAGCCGGGCTTCCGGCGTTCCCCTTCGCAGTTACCGGAGTCTTTTCGTAATGCCCACCAGCGTGGCACCAGTCCTGGCCTCGCGCGCCGATCTGCGCAACGTGGCGATCGTCGCGCATGTCGACCACGGGAAGACGACCCTGGTCGACGCCATGCTGTGGCAGTCCGGCGCGTTCCGGGCCGGCGCCCAGGTGGCCGACCGGGTCTTGGACTCCGGCGATCTGGAACGCGAGAAGGGCATCACGATCCTGGCCAAGAACACGGCCGTCAGGCACGGCGGGCTGACGATCAACATCATCGACACGCCAGGACACGCGGACTTCGGCGGCGAGGTGGAGCGCGGGCTGTCCATGGTCGACGGCGTGCTGCTGCTCGTGGACGCCAGCGAGGGCCCGCTGCCCCAGACCCGGTTCGTGCTGCGCAAGACGCTCGCGGCTGGCCTGCCGGTGATCCTCGTGATCAACAAGGTGGACCGCCCGGACGCGCGGATCGCCGAGGTCGTCGACGCGTGCTACGAGCTGTTCCTTGACCTGGACGCCACCGAGGAGCAGATCGAGTTCCCGATCGTGTACGCCTCGGCGCGGGCAGGCCGGGCATCACTGCACCGGCCAAAGGACGGCACACTGCCGGACTCGGCGGACCTGGAGCCGCTGTTCGACATGCTGCGGGACACGGTGCCCGCCCCGACCTACGACCCGGAGGCGCCGCTGCGGGCGTGGGTGACCAACCTGGACGCGTCCTCCTACCTCGGCCGGATCGCGCTCTGCCGGGTGTTCAGCGGCGAGATCAGCAAGGGCCAGCAGGTCGCCTGGTGCCGCCGGGACGGCTCGGTGCAGCGAGTCAAGATCACCGAGCTGTTCCGCACCGAGGCGCTCGAGCGAGTGCCGAGCCAGACGGCCGGACCCGGCGACATCATCGCCGTGGCGGGCATCAGCGGCATCACGATCGGTGAGACGCTCGCCGACCCGGACGACCCGCGGCCGCTGCCGCTGATCACCGTCGACGAGCCCGCGATCTCGATGACGATCGGCGTCAACACCTCGCCCCTGGTCGGCGTCGTCAAGGGATCGCGGGTCACGGCGCGGATGATCAACGACCGGCTTGACCGCGAGCTCGTGGGCAACGTGTCGCTCACCGTTCAGCCGACCGATCGTCCCGACACCTGGGAGGTGCAGGGCCGCGGCGAGCTCGCCCTCGCCGTGCTGGTCGAGACCATGCGCCGGGAAGGTTTCGAGCTGACGGTGGGCCGGCCGACCGTGGTGACCAGGGAGGTGGACGGCAGGCTCTACGAGCCGGTCGAGCGACTGACCGTGGACTGCCCGGAGGACTACCTCGGCACCGTTACCTCGCTGCTGGCCGTCCGCAAGGGCCGGATGGACAATATGTCGAATCACGGCACCGGCTGGGTGCGGCTCGACTTCACGATGCCGTCGCGCGGTCTGATCGGCTTCCGGACCCAGTTCCTCACCGAGACCCGCGGCACGGGCATCGCGCATCACGTGTTCGAGGGCTTTGAGCCGTGGTCCGGTGACATGCGCGCCCGGCCGACCGGGTCGCTGGTGGCGGACCGGACCGGTGCAGCCACGACCTACGCCATGTTCTCCCTGCAGGAGCGCGGCAGCCTGTTCGTCGAGCCGGGCACCGAGGTCTACGAGGGCATGATCGTGGGGGAGAACTCGCGCCCCGACGACATGGACGTCAATATCACCAAGGAGCGCAAGCTCACGAACGTGCGGCAGTCGACGGCCGAGGAACTGGAGCGGCTGATCCCGCCCCGGCTGCTCAGCCTCGAGCAGGCGCTCGAGTACTGCGCCGACGACG
>JBOHCP010000194.1:0-8526 GCA_050698875.1 Streptosporangiaceae bacterium
GCCATCAGCATCACCCCGGTCACCAGCTCCAGCCCGCCGGTCTTCGCCGCGGGCGCCGCCGCCAGCGCCGGCTCGGCCACGGTGCCGATTTCCCCCGGTCGCCAGCAGGTCAGCGTCTCGGTGACGGTCGTCTACGCAGCGTGACAGCCGCCCGGCAGGCCCGCCGGTGGCGCACCGCCGCCCGCCTGGCTATGCTGCGGCGCATGCACGCAGACTGCCCGGCTATGCTGCGGCGCATGCACGCAGACCGCCCGGCAGCAGGCTGGTGGCGCCGCCGCTAGGCGGTGCCAGGTTCGCGCGCAGAGCAGACCAGGAGGCGACCGCCCGGCGGGCGGCCGCCTTCGCGCGTTCCGGCCGCCGGGCTTTCAGGACCGTGAGGCCGACATGGATGAGACCAGCTACCTGACCGCGGGTGGCGTCCGGGTGACCCGGCGCGCCGACGCGTTCGATCCCGACGACCTGGCGCACCTCACCCGCAGCGTGCAGGACGGCCCGGGCGGCGTGCTGAGCTCTGGCATGGAGTATCCGGGCCGGTACAGCCGCTGGCACCTGGCTTACGTTGACCCGCCGGTGCAGCTCGCCGCGCGCGGGCGGCGGATCCGCGCGAGCGCACTGAACGAGCGAGGCATGGTGCTGCTTCCGGTCATCGCGGCCGCACTGTGCCGGGTCACGGGCGCGGACCTGGATGGCTGTGCGCGGCACGCCGAGGTGCTGATTCCGGAAAGTGACGAGGTTTTCACCGAGGAGCAGCGCAGCCGGCGGCCGACCGTGTTCTCGGCGCTGCGAGAGATCATCGCCGCGCTCGCAGGCCCGGACCCGCACCTCGGGCTGTACGGCGCCTTCGGCTACGACCTGGCGTTCCAGTTCGAGCCGGTACGCCAGCGGCTGCCGCGGGACGCCACCGCCCGCGACCTCGTGCTGCACGTGCCTGACCAGATCTGGGTGGTCGACCGCAAGCGAGAAACCGCGACCCGCTTCCGCTACGACTTCGAGACCGCGGCCGGGTCCACGGCCGGGCTTTCTCGCGGCCCGGCCGGCGGCACCGGCCCGGTCGAGCCCGTTACCCCCCAACGCGAGCTGCCCGCCGACCCGCAGCCCGGCAGCTACGCCCGCATGGTGGACCAGGCCCGGGAGTACTTCGCCCGCGGCGACCTCTTCGAGGTGGTGCCCGGGCACACCTTCTACGCGCGCTGCCCGTCGCCGGCCGAGTTCTTCGAGCTGCTGCGCACCAGGAACCCGGCGCCGTATGAGTTCTTCTTCAACCTCGGCGGCGGCGAGTACCTGGTCGGCGCGTCGCCGGAGATGTACGTGCGGGTTACCGGGGACCGAGTGGAGACGTGCCCGATCTCCGGCACCATCGCCCGTGGCGGTGACGCGCTCGGCGACGCCGCGCAGATCCGTGCGCTGCTCAACTCGGCCAAGGACGAGTCGGAGCTGACCATGTGCACCGACGTGGACCGCAACGACAAGTCGCGGATCTGCGTGCCGGGCAGCGTGCACGTCATCGGGCGACGGCAGATCGAGATGTACAGCCGGGTCATCCACACGGTCGACCATGTCGAGGGCACGCTGCGGCCCGGCTTCGACGCGCTCGACGCGTTCCTCACCCACATGTGGGCCGTCACCGTTACCGGGGCGCCGAAGAACTGGGCCATGCAGTTCATCGAGGACCACGAGTCCTCGCCGCGCCGCTGGTACGGGGGAGCGGTCGGCGTGATCGGCTTCGGCGGCGGCATGAACACCGGGCTGACGCTGCGGACCGCGCACATCACCGGCGACGTGGCGGCCGTCCGCGCCGGGGCGACCCTGCTGTTCGACTCCGACCCGGACGCCGAGGAGCGGGAGACGCGGCTGAAGGCCCGCGCGCTGCTTGAGACGCTGGCTGAGGCTGCGTCGGAGGCGGCGGGCTCAGCCGAGGCTGGGTCAGCCGAGGCCGGGTCAGCAGCGGCAGGCGACGGCGGGCACCAAGCGGGGGAACGGGGTCCGCTCGCCCGGCAGCCCGGCACCGGACTGACGGTGCTGCTGGTCGATCACCAGGACTCGTTCGTGCACACGCTGGCCGGCTACTTCGCCGAGGCCGGTGCTGAGGTCAGCACGCTGCGGGCCGGCTTCGACCCGGCGCTGCTCGAGGAGTTCGCGCCCGACCTGGTCGTGCTGTCGCCGGGACCGGGCCGCCCGGCCGACTTCGACTGCGACAAGCTGCTGTCGGCGCTCGACGAGCGCGGGCTGCCGGCGTTCGGTGTCTGCCTCGGCTTGCAGGCGATGGTGGAGCACGCGGGCGGGTCACTCGGGCTGCTGGCCACGCCGGTGCACGGCAAGCCCGGCCTGGTGCAGGTGCTGGGCGGCAACCTGCTCGCCGGGCTGCCGGCCGAGTTCACCGCGGCGCGATACCACTCGCTGCACGCCCGGCCGCAACAGGTCACCGGCGGCTTCGAGGTCACCGCGGTGACGCCGGACGGCGTGGTCATGGCGATCGAGGACGCCGCGCGCGGCCGCTGGGCCGTGCAATTCCATCCCGAGTCGATCCTCACGACCGAGGGTCGCGCGGGCCACCAGGTGATCGCGAACGTGCTGCGCCTCTGCCGGGAGCGGCGGGCGGCCGCAGCCGCGGGTGGCGCCTGACGAGACTCAGTGGCTGCGGGCGTGGGCGCGGGCGCATTGTGGCAGTGTTTGGGCCATGCCCGACATCAGCTACGCGGCCGACGACCGCGCCTGGCGCGGTTATCTCTCCGTTCCCGCGGCGGCGCCCGGCCCGTGGCCGGGGATCGTTGTCATCCACGAGGCGTTCGGCCTGACCGACGACGTGCGCCGCGCCGCGGACGAGGTCGCCGCGCACGGCTACCTCGCGCTGGCGCCCGACCTGTTCGACGGGAAGTCCTGGATCCGCTGCGTGCGCGGCGCGTTCCGGCAGTTGCACGCAGGCACCGGACCCGCGTTCACGGTCATCGACGCGGCGCGCGCGTTCGTGTCAGCGCGGCCCGACTGCACCGGCAGGACCGGCGTGATCGGCTTCTGCATGGGCGGCGGCTTCGCGCTGCTGTGCGCGCCGGGGCACGGCTTCGACGTCGCTGCCGTGAACTACGGCGAGGTTCCGAAGGATGCCGAGCGGCTGCTTGCTGGTGCCTGCCCTATCGTCGGCAGCTTCGGCGGCCGGGACCCGATGGGAACCGAGCATCCAGAACGGCTGCAGCACGCGCTGTCAGTCCTGCACGTGCAGCACGACGTGGCGGTGTATCCCGGTGCCGGGCACCGGTTCATGACCGAGGCCCGCGGGGCCGGCGCCGTGCTGGCCAAGGTCACCAGGATGTCGTTCAAGCCCGCCGACGCTGCCGAATCCTGGCGGCGGATCTTCGCGTTCTTCGACCGGTACCTGGCGAGCTGACCGCGGCGGCTACGGTACCGGGTCGTGACGGATGTGGCTCGCCGGGATGCTGCCGGCGAGCACGGCCGCTGTCTGCCGCACCATGGCCGGCGGGCCGCAGACGTAAGCCTCGGTGTTCTCGAACAGGCCCCGCCCGCCGACCGCGCCGACCGCGCCGACCGCGTCGGGCAGCGTGCCGGTGAGGCCGGCGTAGCCAGGCTGCTCGGACAGCACGGGAATCACCTGCAGCGACGGGCAGGCCGCCTCGAGTAGCTGGAGGTCCTCGAGGTCGTAGAGATCGAAGTGCTGACGAGCGCCGACGAACAGGTAAATCCTCCGCGGCCGGCGCGCGGCCTTGTCCACGGCGATCGCCTGCTCGACGATCGCCTTGATCGGCGCCAGCCCGGTGCCGCCGGCCAGGCAGAGCAGGTCGCGGTCTGACGAGGTGAGCGTCATGGCTCCCTCGGCCGCGCCGAGCAGCACGGAGTCGCCGACGTCCGAATGGTGTACAAGGGCGTTGCTGACCAGGCCGCCGGGCACGGCCCGGACGTGCAGCTCAAGCAGTCCGCGTGGTCGCGGCGCGGTGGCGACCGAGTACGGCCGCCAGGTCCGCGGCCACCTGGTGACCTGAACCGGCACGTACTGGCCCGCCTGGTAAGGCAGCGGCTGCTCGGTTCGCAGCCGGAGCACGGCCACGCCGGGCGACCGGAGCTCGTGGCTGACTATCTCGGCGATCCACCAGGGCGGCGAGTCCTGCGCCGCGGCGGCTGCCCGCATCCCGGCGGCACAGTAGTCGAGCGCGGCCTGCCACGCGCTCGACGTCTCGGCCGCCCAGCTCGTCCCGAGGCAGTGCGCGACGGTGTCGCGCAGCGCTGTGAAGAAGGCCTCGTAGTGCTTGTCCAGCACGCCAAACCGGCGATGGTCGCGGCCGAGCCGGGTCAGCAACTCAGAGCAGCCGGGTTCGTCATCCAGGGTCCAGATCAGCCGGCTGAGGGCGGCAAACATCTGCTCGCGCTGCGCCGTCATGCTGGCGGGGAACAGGGTCCGCACGCCTGGGCTGATGGTGAAAAGCCGCGCGTAAAAGTATTCTATGGCAGCCGGGCCGTCGGAGGTCATCTGGGCAAACGATTGCCTGACCAGGCGCGAATTCACGGCTGCGAGTGTCGGCGACATTTCTGCCGTTTTGCCAGAGGCGGCGCGGAACTCACCCTGCGCTATCTGGCCCCTCGGCGCGGCATTCGGCCCGTCAATGGCACCTCCGAAAGCTGACCCCGCGGCAGCGGCCGTGACCTGCGCCGACCAGCCCTCGGTCCGCCGCGTGCCGTCCGGACGAACCGGACCTTCAGGGCGCGCATCGGGAAATTTGCTGCCAAGGGCTATTGCCACATGCTTGAGTCTTGCACGGCGCCGCCATTGAGACAACCCATTCTCACCAAGGTCGGCAGGCCTTTACGCAGCGTCACAAAATTGCGTTCGCCGACGGTCCGCGGCCGGCCCTGAGTTGCGGTAAATGGCTTCTGGCGCGATGCGGGGCGCGGCCTGAACGCGCCTGAACGCCGGCCGACGGCCTCGGAGGCAAGTGTGTCATGGACCGACCAGTCGGTATATCTCGCGCACCTTTCTGGTACGCATTGCGGTGGCGAGTACGCATTGCGTCTGGTCGACATTAACGGTCTTTCCGTGCTGCCGCCGTTGCCAGTACACGGCCGCGGTCGCCAGCCTGGCCGACTACGCCGTGCGGCTCGGCCTACGATGACGAGGTGACCGCACCCGGGTACTGCCGTTTCCCTCACATCACCGGCGACCTCATCGCTTTCGTGGCGGCCGACGACGTCTGGCTCGGGCCGGCCGCGGGCGGCCGGGCCTGGCGCTTCACGGCCGACCGGCAGCCGTGCTCCACACCGCGATTCTCTGCCGACGGCACCCGGCTGGCGTGGACCACGAGCAAGGATGGCGGCCTGGAGGTCTACCAGGCCAGCGTCGCCGACGGCGTGGGGTCGCGGCTGACGTACTGGGCAGCGCTTCTGGCCCGGGTGTGCGGCTGGACGCCGGCCGGGGAGGTGCTGGCCACTAGCTCGGCCGGCCTCCCGTTCCCGCAGTACCCGCGCGGCCGGGCGATCGGCACCGACCTGTCGGGCGAGCCCGGCGCGGAGCGGCTCCTACGCCTCGGCCCGGTCAGCGACCTGTCGGTCGGGGCGGGCCGCGACGGCACGAGCACGGTGGCGCTGCTGACCGGTACGTTCGGCCTCGATCCCGCGTACTGGAAGCGGTACCGCGGCGGCACGAGCGGGCGGCTGTGGCTCGGCCCGGCAGCGGAGGTGCTCACCGGAGCGGCTGGCCAGGCGGGCACGACCGGGCCGGCGGCCGGGCGGTTCCGCCGGCTGCTCGCGGATCATCCCGGCCAGCTCGCGAGCCCGATGCTGGTCGACGGCCGGCTGGCCTTCCTCTCCGATCACGAGGGCGTCGGCAACATCTACTCGTGCGCGGCCGACGGCACCGACTTGCGCCGGCACACCGATCACGACCGCTGGTACGCCCGCCAGGCAAGCACGGATGGCCGGCGCATCGTGTACATGTGCGGCGGGGAGCTCTGGCTGCTGCCGGAGCTCAGCGGGTCGCCGGAGCCGATGGACGTCGTGCTCGGCTCGCCGGCGGCCGGCCGGGCGCCGCGGCTGATCTGCGCAGCTGACCACGTCGGCTCGCTGTCGGTCGACGCAGCCGGGACGGCCAGCGCGGTGGACGTTCGCGGCACCGTGCACTGGCTGCCGCACCGGGACGGCCCGGCCAGGGGACTGGCGGTGCTGCCCGGCGTGCGCGCCCGGTACCCGCAGGTGCTCGGGGGCGACGGCCGGGCCGTCTGGGCCAGCGACGCGGGCGGCACCGACGCGCTGGAGGTAGGCGGCGGTGACCCGGCCGGGACGGCCGATCCGGCAGTGCCGCCGCTGCGGCTCGGCGCTGGCCAGCTCGGCCGGATCAGCGGGCTCGCCGCAGCGCCCGATGGCAGCGCGGTCGCGGTCGCCGCACACGACGGCCGGCTGCGAATCGTGGCCGTGGGCTCCGGCGCCGTGCGCGAGCTGGCCACGTCAGGTAACGGCCGGGTGACCGGCCTCGCGTGGTCGCCGGACTCGGCGTGGCTGGCCTGGTCGGAGCCGGCCGGGCATCCGGTCGGCATGGGCGACAAGCAGCTGCGCAGGCTGCGGATCGTCAGCGTCGCCGACGGCGCCGTTACCGACGTCACCGATGGCAGGTTCACCGACGCCAGCCCTGTGTTCACCCTCGACGGTGCGTACCTGGCGTTCCTGTCCTGGCGCAACTTCGACCCGGTCTATGACGCGCACTTCTTCGATCTGTCGTTCCCGTACGGCGCGCGGCCGTACCTGCTGCCGCTCCAGGCGGCTACGCCGTCGCCGTTCGGCCCGCGGCTCGGCGGGCGCCCGATCGGTGCCGAGCCCGATCACGCCGCCGAGCCCGGTCCGCGGGGCGCGGCCGCAGCGAACGCAGCGAACGGAGGGGCCGGGGCGAACGGAGGGGCCGGGGCGAACGGAGGGGCCGGGGCGAACGGAGGGGCCGGGGCGAACGGAGCGGCTCGCCCGGACGGGGCAGCTCGCGCGGACGGCGCAGCCGGCCCGGCGCGCCGGGTGCCGCCGGTCGTGGTGGACACCGACGGCATGGGCGACCGCGTCGTAGCGCTGCCGGTGCCCGAGTCGCGGTACTCGGGCCTGCGCGCGGTCAAGGGCGGGCTCGCCTGGCTGCGCGAGCCGGTGGCGGGCGACCTCGGCATCGGTGGCGCGCAGCCGGCCGACGACGCGCCCCGCCCGACGCTGGAGCGATTCGGCTTTGACCGGCGCGAGGTCACCACGCTGTCCGAGGCGGTCGACTGGTTCGAGGCCAGCAAGGACGGCAGCAGGCTCGTGACCAGCGACCACGGCACGCTCACGGTGATTCCTGCCGAGCGCAAGGCAGACAAGGACAACCCGGACGACGCGGTGCTGGTCGACGGCAGCCGGGCGCGGTTCATGGCCGACCCGGCGGCGCTGTGGCAGCAGGCCTACGCCGAGGCGGGCCGGATCATGCAGCATGACTTCTGGGTCGCCGACATGGCCGACGTGGCCTGGGAGGCTGTCCAGCAGGAGTACAGCGCGCTGCTGGACCGTGTCACCACCGCGGCGGAGTTCGCCGACGTGCTCTGGGAACTGTTCGGCGAGCTCGGCACGTCGCACGCGTACGTGCGACCGGTGCCGAGCCCGGCGACCGGCGCCACCGCTGGCCTGCTCGGCGCCGACGTCGAGCTGACCGGCGCGGGCTGGCGCATCGGCCGGGTGGTTCGCGGCGATACCTCCGACCCGCGAGCGCGCTCGCCGCTGGCCGCACCCGGGGCCGGCGTGCTGCCGGGTGACGCGCTGATCGCCATCGACGGCCGGCCGGTCGACGCTGACGGACCTGGGCCGCTGCTGGCCGGCACCGCGGGCAAGCCGGTCGAGGTGACGATCGAGTCCGCGGCCACCCGGCAGCGCCGCAGCGCGGCGATCCTGCCGCTCGCCAGCGACCGCAGGCTCCGGTACCTGGACTGGGTCAGCGGCAAGCGCGCCGAGGTGCGCGAGCTCAGCGGCGGCCGGGCGGGCTACCTGCACGTTCCCGACATGGTCAGCCAGGGCTGGGCCGACTTTCACCGGGACCTGCGCAGCGAGATGCTGCGCGATGCGCTGATCGTGGACGTGCGCGGGAACTCAGGCGGGCACACGTCGCAGCTGATCGTGGAGAAGCTGGCCCGGCGGGTTACCGGCTGGATCGTGCCGCGGGGCCTGGTGCCGGCTACGTACCCGGAAGACGCCCCGCGCGGGCCCGTGGTCGCGCTCACCGACGAGTGCGCCGGCTCGGACGGCGACATCGTGACGGCGACGATCCGCAGGCTGCAGCTCGGCCCGGTGGTCGGGGCCAGGACGTGGGGCGGCGTCGTTGGCTACGACGACGAGCACGAGCTGGTCGACGGCACGCGCATCACGGTGCCGCGGCTGGCGATCTGGCTCGAGCCGTTCGGCTGGGGCGTGGAGAACTACGGCGTCGATCCCGACGTCGAGGTGATCCCGACGCCGGACGACTGGGCGGCGGGCCGGGACGTGCAGCTGGAAACGGCGGTAGCCCTGGCGCTCGAGGCACTGCAGGAG
>JBOHCP010000195.1:0-8497 GCA_050698875.1 Streptosporangiaceae bacterium
GGAGGCGGCCGCGAGCTACCGGGCGGCGCTGTCGCTGGTGGCGACCGAGCCGGAACGCCGGTTTCTGCAGCGGCGGCTGACCGAGGTCGGCGGCTGACCGAGGTCGGCGGCTGACCGAGGTCGGCGGCTGACCGAGGTCGGCGACTGACGAGCGGAGGCGCCCCCCGGCGCCGTCACCGCCGCGCGGGTCGCGACCCGGCGCAGTCGAAGAACCGGCGGTCACCCTGGTGATCCTGTCGACCGGTGGCGTCTGCGCCTGGGGCAACGACGAGTTCCGCCAGCTCGGGCACCGGACTGTCGGCGAGCAGGCGGACCCGGTACACGTCAATCCGCCGGCCGGCGTCAGCTACCAGACCCTGGCCACCGGCTCGGGCACCGCCTACGCCATCTCGACCGCCGGCAACGTGTACGCGTGGGGCGTCAGGCAGGCGGGACAGGTCGGCAACGGAGGAACGCAGACCGTCTGCACCCCGGTGCTGATCGCATCGCACGCCGCGCAGATCGCCTCAACGGCAGACGACGCCTTGATCAGCGTCGGCGCGCGGTTCTAGCTGGCCACGGCGCATACTGGGGCCCGGGTACTCGCCCGCTCCTGAAACCCACCCTGTCCCCCGCTCCTGACCTGTCTGCCACCCGCCCTGACCGGAGGTCACCGTGCTCTTCCCGACGTCGCTTGTCGGCAGCTACCCCCAGCCGGACTGGCTGATCGACCGCGGCCGGCTCGCCGGGCGGTTCCCGCCCAGGGTCAGGGCCACGGAACTGTGGCGGGTAGCCCCGGATTACCTGCGGGAGGCTCAGGACGACGCGGCGCTGCTCGCCATCAGGGCGCAGGAGGATGCCGGGCTCGACATCGTCACCGACGGCGAGGTTCGCCGGGAGAGCTACTCCAACGCGTTCGCGACGGCGCTGGACGGCGTCGACGTCGATAACCCCGGCACCGCGCTCGACCGCAGCGGCCATCAGAACCCGGTGCCGCGGATCACCGCGCCGATCCGGCGGTGCCGTCCGGTGAACGTGGCGGACGTGCGGTTCCTGCGGGCACACACCGGCCGGACCATCAAGGTGACGGTGCCAGGCCCGTTCACGATGGCCGAGCAGGCGCAGAACGACTACTACCCCAGCAAGGAGGCGGCCGCGTTCGGGTACGCGGAGGCCGTGAACGCCGAGGTCGCGGACCTGTTCGCGGCGGGCGCCGACATCGTCCAGCTGGACGAGCCGTACCTGCAGGCCCGGCCCGCGGCCGCCAGGCAGTACGGCGTCAAGGTGCTCAACGCGGCGCTGGACGGCGTCCCAGGCACCACTGCCGTGCACCTCTGCTTCGGCTACGCGGCGATCATCCACGAGCGGCCGTCGGGCTACTCGTTCCTGCCCGAGCTCGCCGACAGCGCCGCCAGCCAGATCTCTATCGAGACCGCCCAGTCCGGGCTGGACTGCGCGGTGCTCGCCGACCTGGCCGGCAAGACGATCATTCTTGGCGTGCTTGACCTCAGCGACGCCACGGTGGAGACCGCGGAGGTCGTGGCCGACCGGGTCCGCAGGGCGCTGCCCTACGTTCCCGCCGAGCGGATCGTGCTCGCGCCCGACTGTGGCATGAAGTACCTGCCCAGGGAGTCGGCGTTCGGCAAGCTGGCCGCGATGGGCCGGGCCGCGCGGTCGCTGCGCGCTGAGCTCGCCGGCTAGGCGCCCGGCCGGCAGAGCCCGCTCCGCATACTGCGACCGTTAGCGTGGAACGTAATCATCCAAATCGGGCGCGATTCTCACGCTAGCGGTCGCAGTTGTCTTGGCGACCCCCGTGAGCACTCCCCCAGCCTTCCAGGCCGACCTCAGCGTCGCGTCCGGCCCGGTCTAGTCTGCGCGCTTGTGGCCGAACCCAAAACTACCCCCATGAATGTGGGATCTTGCCACAAGGACAACACTCGGATGGGGTATGCTCGAGCCACCTGGAGTGATTTGACGACAGCTTGGCGACCAGGACAAAAACGCCTAAAGAGTCACGCGGGATCCGCGCCTCTTCTGGCCAGACGACAGGAAGGGGCGGCCGGACGTGGCGGATGCCGAAGCCATCGCAAGCACGCTCGACCAGCGGATTCTCGTGCTGGACGGCGCCTGGGGCACGATTATGCAGGGCGCCGGCTTGTCGCCCGCTGACTACCACGGCGACCGATTCGCCGACCACCCGCGCGACGTCACCGGCGACCCGGACGTCTTGAACCTGACCCGGCCCGACCTCGTGCTGGATTTCCACCGGCAGTACCTGGCCGCGGGCGCCGACATCACCACGACCAACACCTTCACCGCGACCAGGATCGGCCAGGCTGACTACGCGCTGGAGGCGGCGGTACGCGACATGAACCTGGCCGGTGCGAGGCTGGCCCGCCAGGCCGTGGACGAAGCGGCCCGCGATGCCACTGACGGCCGTCGCGGCTACGTGGCCGGCTCGGTCGGACCGCTGAATGTGACACTGTCGCTGTCACCGCGGGTTGACGACCCGGCCTACCGCACGGTGACCTTCGAGCAGGTCTACGCCGCGTATGCCGAGCAGATCGGCGCGCTCGCCGAGGGCGGCGTCGACCTGCTCCTGATTGAGACGATCTTCGACACCCTGAACGCCAAGGCGGCCATCGCCGCCGCCCGTGAGGTCGCTCCGCAGCTGCCGCTCTGGATCTCGGTGACGATCGTGGACCTGAGCGGGCGGACGCTGTCCGGGCAGACAGTCGAGGCCTTCTGGACCTCCGTGCAGCACGCCGAGCCGTTGATCGTCGGGGTGAACTGCTCGCTCGGCGCGGCTGAGATGCGCCCGCACGTGGCGGAGCTGTCCAGGCTGGCCGCCACGTACGTCAGCAGCCACCCCAACGCCGGCCTGCCCAACGCGTTCGGGGGCTACGACGAGCAGCCGCACGAGACAGCGGAGCTGCTCCGCGGCTTCGCCGAGGCCGGCCTGGTCAACGTCGCCGGCGGCTGCTGCGGCACCACGCCGGCGCATGTCAGACAGATCGCCGCCGCGGTGTCCGGACTGCCACCGCGCCGCGTGCCGCCGGCGAAGCCTGGTGCCCGGTTCAGCGGCCTGGAGCCGTTCGACATCGGTCCGGACACGGGCTTCGTGATGATCGGCGAGCGCACCAACGTGGCGGGCTCGACGCGGTTCCGCCGCCTGATCGAGGCCGGCGACAACGCCGCCGCAGTGGACGTCGCGCTGGAGCAGGTGCGCGGCGGGGCCAACCTGCTCGACGTGAACATGGACGCCGACCTGCTGGACGGCGAGCAGGCGATGACCGCGTTCCTCAACTACATCGCGACCGAGCCCGAGGTCGCCCGCATCCCGGTCATGATCGACAGCTCCCGGTGGACGGTGATCGAGGCTGGCCTGAAATGCGTCCAGGGCAAGGGCGTGGTGAACTCCATCAGCCTCAAGGAAGGCGAGGACGAGTTCCTCCGGCACGCCCGGCACGTCCGCTGCTACGGAGCCGGCGCCGTCGTGATGGCGTTCGACGAGCGCGGCCAGGCCGACACGGTCGAGCGGAAGGTGGAGATCTGCGGCCGCGCTTACGACCTGCTGACGCAGCGAGCCGGGTTCGCGCCGGAGGACATCATCTTCGATCCGAACGTGCTCGCCGTCGCCACCGGCATGGAGGAGCACAACAGCTACGCGAGGGCGTTCATCGAAGCCCTGCCGCGCATCAAGGAGCGCTGCCCGGGCGCGCGCACCAGCGGCGGCATCTCGAACCTGTCGTTTGCCTTCCGCGGCAATGACGTGGTCCGCGAGGCGATGCACTCGGCGTTCCTGTTCCACGCCATCGCGGCCGGCCTGGACATGGGCATCGTGAATGCGGGCCAGCTCGTCGTGTACCAGGACATCCCGGCCGACCTGCTGGAGCTCGTCGAGGACGTGATCTTCGATCGGCGGCCGGACGCCACCGACCGGCTCGTCGCGTTCGCCGACACCGTCAAGGGCAGCGGCACCAAGCGGGAGCTCGACCTGTCCTGGCGCGAGGCGCCGGTGGAGAAGCGCCTCGCGCACGCGCTCGTGCACGGCGTCGTCGACTTCATCGAGGCCGACACAGAGGAGGCCCGGCAGGCTGCTGACCGGCCGCTCGACGTGATCGAGGGCCCGCTGATGGACGGCATGAAGATCGTCGGCGACCTGTTCGGGTCGGGCAAGATGTTCCTGCCGCAGGTAGTCAAGAGCGCCCGCGCAATGAAGCGCTCGGTCGCCTACCTCGAGCCGTACATGCAGGCGGAGAAGGCCGAGCAGGAGCGGAACGGGGTTATCGGTAGCGGCGGTCACTCCGACCGGGCGCAGGGCAAGGTCGTGCTCGCGACCGTCAAGGGCGACGTGCACGACATCGGCAAGAACATCGTCGGCGTCGTGCTCGGCTGCAACAACTACCAGGTGATCGACCTCGGCGTCATGGTGCCGGCGGCCACGATCCTGGACACGGCCGTCGCCGAGGGCGCCAGCGCCGTTGGCCTGTCCGGGCTGATCACGCCCTCGCTCGACCATATGGTCGGGGTGGCCGAGGAGATGCAGCGCCGCGGCCTGAAGCTGCCGCTGCTCATCGGGGGCGCGACCACGTCCAGGCAGCACACCGCGGTCCGGATCGCCCCCGCCTACGACCAGCCGACCGTGCACGTGCTCGACGCCTCCCGGGTGGTCGGGGTCGTCTCGGACCTCCTCGACCCGGTCCGGTCGGTCGAGCTGGCCCGCGCCAACCAGGCGGATCAGGAGCGGCTGCGCGCCGAGCACGCCGGCAAGCAGCGACGGCCCACACTGCCGCTGTGGCAGGCGCAGTCCAACCGGGAGCGGGTCAGCTTCGACGGCCTGGCGACGCCGTCGTTCACCGGGACGCGACTCGTCGAGCCGGACCTGCGCCGGCTGCGCGAGCTCATCGACTGGCAGTTCTACTTCCTTGCCTGGGAGCTGAAGGGCAAATACCCCGCGATCCTGGCGCAGCCGGCGGCACGAGAGCTGTTCGACGACGCGAACGTCCTCCTCGACGAGATCATCGACGGCGGGCAGTTGCAGGCGCGGGGCGTGTACGGATTCTGGCCGGCGCACGCGAACGGCGACGACATCGTCGTCAACGCGGTGCCAGGACCTGCGGCACGCCAGTTCCCCATGCTGCGCCAGCAGGTGTCGCGCTCCGACACGCGGCCGAACCGGTGCCTGGCCGACTTCGTGGCCCCGGCAGGCGATCACGTAGGCGGGTTCGCTGTGTGCATCGCCGGCGCAGCCGAGCTGGCCGGCCGGTACGAAGCCGAGCACGACGACTACCGCAGCATCTCGGTCAAAGCACTGGCCGACCGGCTCGCTGAGGCATGCGCCGAATACGTGCACCTGCAGGCGCGCCGGGCCTGGTACGAGCCAGGCGCGGAACCGACCATCGAGGAGCTGCACACGGAGCGGTTCCGCGGTATCCGGCCGGCCTTCGGGTACCCGGCCTGCCCCGATCACTCGGAGAAGGGCACGCTCTTCGACCTGCTCGACGCGGAGCGCATCGGTATCGCGCTGACCGAGTCGTACGCGATGACGCCGGCCGCGAGCGTCAGCGGGCTGCTGCTCGCGCACCCGGCGGCCCGCTACTTCGCCGTCGGCAAGATCGGCCGGGATCAAGTCGAGGACTACGCCGCGCGCAAGGGCGTATCGGTCGCCGACGCCGAGTACTGGCTGCGGCCGAACCTGTCCTACGACCCGTCTTTAGCCGCCGCCTGACCCCGTTTCGCCGACTGCCGCCGCCGACACGGCTTGATCATTGTGAGTTTTCTATGGCTCCAGCCATAGAAAACTCACACCCACGGGCATACGAGGATTCAGGCTGGCGGGGCAAGCCAGTCGATGCTGACCGGCATCAGGTACCGGTCGGTCGCCGCATTGAGTACCCTGCGGGCCTCGTGGATGTGCTCGGCGTTATCCCGGAGCGCGGCGGCCGTCTCCCGGCCGGCGGCGGCGCGGCGCGCGGCCAGCCGATACCAGCTGGCGCCGAACCACTCGAACAGCTCCGCCGGGGCCAGGATGCCGGCTGGCGGAGCCGCGAGGCCGGTGCTTCTGGCCAGCCGGGCCGGGTCCAGCCGACCCGCCAGTGCCCGCTCGAGCGCGGCCGGGAACACCCCGGCCAGGAACAGCGCCAGATCGCCCAGGCGACGCCATACCGGCGGACGGTCCTCCTCGGGCAGCGCGTCGAGTAGGCCCGCCAGCCTGCTGAGGTCGAGATCGTTCCAGCGCCGGCGGCGCAGCCCGGCCGGGGTCCGGGTGACGATGACCCCGCTGGAGGACCGCGCGAACGAGGACAGCAGCTCGGCCAGGAACAGCCGGTGCACCGGCTCGGCGAGGTAGGCGGCGAGTTGCGGGCCGTCGAACACCGGTACCCGCAGCCGCGGCGTGGTGCGCTCCGGCACGTAGCCGGCGTCGCGCAGGTCCGCCGCGATCCGGTGGATCACGGCGGCGAAGACCAGGAACGGCGAGATGAGCGTGTAGCGCTGCGGGTCGCGGGCCGAGGCGAGGTTCAGCAGGCCCGCCGAGACGGCGGGGCGGTCCAGCACGTCGAGGAGCAGCGCGGGCGCCCGGCGCAGGGCCCCGATCCGGACGTCCGCCTCCGCCGCGGAGACCTCGCCCGCGTGCACCAGCGCCTGCAGGTCGGCGTCGGTGAGGTGGTCCAGGTAGGCCGCGCCAACGCGGTCGAGATCATCCATGCTGCCATTGTCCGCGAAGATCGGTGGTTGGCCAGTCCTGCCGTGACCGGTCAGCGGCACAGCTCGGTCAGCGAGGCGATGCGCGGACCGGTCCAGCCGGTCTCCTGGCGGCCGGTGCGAGTCGGCCGCCAGTCCGGGCCAGCCAGCAGCACGGCGCGCATGCCGGCCGCGCTGGCGCCGGTGAGTTCCCGGCCGCCGCCGTCGCCGACGTACAGGCAGCGCGCCGGATCGGCGGGCAGCCGCGCCGCCACGGCTCGAAACAGCCGGGCGTCCGGCTTGCGCATCCCTTCGACGCAGGAGAACACGGTGGCGTCGACCACCCGCGACAGCGGCAGCCGGGACCACGCGTCCGGCAGTTCGGAGGTGCAGTCCGACAGCAGGCCGATCCGCAGGCCGTCCTCGCGGAGCCGCCCGATGACCGCAAGCGCTTCCGCCCGGAGCGCGAACATCGCCTCCTGGCGCTCACGACGGACCTTGCTCGCGGCGTCGAGCTGCTCGGCGCTGAGCGCGACGCCCAGCCGGTCCGCGAGCGTCCGCATGGTCTGCCGCACGGTGCCGAGTGCGCCGGTGATGCGCCCTGGATACGACTCCTCCAGCACCGCCACCAGCGCGGCCGGCGGCACGTCGAACACGGCCGCGAGGGCAGCGGCGTTGGCCGCCCAGGCCTCGTCCGGGCTGACCGGCGTCAGCGTGCCGTAGAAGTCGAACACCACTGCGATCATGCCGTCTGCCAGCCCAGTCACCTAGCCATTCTGGGCTACCTGCCGGCCACCGGAAACGCCGGCGCCGACGGGGGCCGCGTTACCGTAATGATCCTGACGGCGCGACGAGGGGCAGAGCAGCAATGCGGAGCGGACCGCTGCCGCCGCGCAGGCCAGCGGACCTGGTGACCGCGGGGCTGAGCCGGGACCTCCGGCTCGGGCCGAGGCGGTTCGCGATCACCATCGACCGCGCGATCGGAGTGCGGCTGCGCGACGGCCCGACTCTGCTGGCCGCTCACCACGCGCCGGTCACTCGTGAACCGCGTCCGGCCGTGCTCACTGGTGCACCATGGTCTTGTCGGTAGCTGAGTGGCTGCTGATGCACCCGAGGTGCCGCCAGGCCACCGCCCCGCTCGCTCGACGCTTTGACGTCCAGCATGAGTTCTGCGGGGCCTGGCGGTTACCCGGGGCGCGCCGACCGTCTACAGGACTGAGCGCCGCTGAGCGCCCACGCCGACCTCAGCCGGGCTCAGCGCCATCTCGCCGCCGCCGTCATCCGGGCCAGGACCCAGGGACACTCCTGGACCGCAATCGGACACCAGCTCGGCATCACCCGCCAGGCCGCCCAGCAACGCTTCGGCCACGATCCTCCCCTGGAAGCTTGACACAGGGCTACTCATGCCTGGGCCTTGCGGCCGGGGCCTCCAGTACGCCGTCAGCGCCTGGCCGCTCGCCGGCGGAGGCCCGCGGACGGCGAGCCGGCGAGCTGCTCGACATGTTTGGCGTGGCCTACTGCGCGGACCGGACCCCGGCCATGATGTCGGGCGGGGAGCAGCAGCGGGTCGCCGTCGCGACCGCTATGGCCAACGAGCCTGCCGTGCTGCTGGCGGACGAGCCGACCGGCGAGCTCGACAGCGAGACGGCCCGTACCGTCGTCGGCGCCTTGCGCACCGCGAACACCGAGCTCGGCGTCACCATCCTGGTGGTGACGCACGACCCGATGCTCTTCGACCAGGTGCGCCGGACCGTCGCCATCAGGAACGGCCGCACCAGCAGCGAGACCCTGCGCAGCCACGACGCCGACGAGACCGACGCAGCCGCCCGTGCCG
>JBOHCP010000196.1:0-8493 GCA_050698875.1 Streptosporangiaceae bacterium
GCGCTGACCCTCACCTCGACACAGTTCGGCCCGCGGATGCTGCGCAACTTCATTCGCGATCGGGGCACCCAGATCACGCTCGGCACCTTCGTGGCGACGTTCGTCTACGCAGTGCTGACGCTCGGCTCGGTCGGCCAGGGCGAGCACGGCGCGTTCGTGCCGCACATCAGCGTGACCGCGACGCTCGCGCTCATGCTGGCCGACCTGGCGGTGCTCATCTACTTCCTGCACCACATCTCGCGCGCGATCCAGCTGCCTGAGGTCATCGCGAGCATTGCAGGCGACCTGCAGCAGGCGATTGAGCTAGAGGCGGGGAACGCGGTCGGCGGCGCGGACGCCGAACAGGCCGCGGCGTTGATCGCGGACATGGCGGGCCGGGGCGGCGTGGTGACGGCGCCCCGCAGCGGCTACCTGCAGTACGTCGAGCACGAGCTACTCATCGCGATCGCCGCTGAGGTGGACGCGGTCATCCACGTGCTGTTCCGGCCCGGCCATTTCATCGTCGCGGGCCAGCAGTACGCGGCTGTCTGGCCGGCCGGGGCTGCCAGTGAAATCGGCCGCGAGCTGGCCCGCGCGCACGTCACCGGGCCGTACCGGACGCTGGCCCAGGACATGTCGTTCGGTCTGGACCAGCTCGTGGAGATCTGCATCCGGGCGCTGTCGGACGCCGTCAACGACACCTTCACGGCACTCACCTGCATCGACTGGATCGGTGACAGCCTGTGCAAGGTGACCGGCCGGTGGCAGCCGACCCGGGTCTACCGGGACTCCCGCGGCGTGGTGCGCGTCATCGTCACGGAGACAACCTGGGACCGGCTGGTGCAGCGGGCGTTCGAGAAGGTGCGCCAGGCGGCGCCGGGCATGCCGGCCGTGCTGATCCGGCAGCTCGACGCCCTGACGAAGATCATGGAGCGGACCGCCACGGCGCGCGACGGCCAGGTCCTGCTCGATCAGGCAGCGATGATCGAGCGGCTCAGCGCCGCGACCGTGGCCGAGTCAGCCGACCGCGCGGATGTCACCCGCGCGTACGAGCAGGTGCTGGCGGCCCATCCGGCGCAGGATGGCTGAGGTCAGGCGTCCCGGCGCCGCAGCAGGTACCCGCCGGCAGCGAGCATCAGCGCCGCCCAGATGCACAAGACGCCGAAGCCCTGCCACGCGCTGAGCAGCTGCGGGCTCGGCGGGTGGATCAGATAGACCTGCGAGCCAGCCTGCTGTGGCAGGTAGGCGTTGAGATGATTGAAGAACGAGGTATCCGGCAGCAGCCCGGTGAGGATGGGCAGCACGAAGGCCACGCAGACCGCGATGCTGATCCCTCCCGCGGTGTGCCGCAGCAGGGTGCCGAGGCCCATCGCGAACAGGCCAAAGACCGCGAGGTACAGCCCGGCGCCGATGGTCGCGCGCAGCACGCCGAAGTCACTCAGCGTCACCGAGACCCTCGAGTGCAGGATCGCCGATCCGACCCCGAAGGAGCCGAACGCGACAATCTCCCCCAGCACCGTCATGAGCACGGCGAACACCATCACCTTGGCGGCCAGCATCGGTATTCGCTTCGGCACGGCCAGCAGCGACGCGCGGATCACGCCGCTCGAGTACTCCGACGTGACGACCAGCACTCCGAGCACGCAGATGGTCAGCTGGCCCAGGTAGACGGACACGCCGAAGATGATCGCGGTCGGATCGGTGAGGGCCCTGGCGTCCCGGGCGGCGGCGTGCGGGCCGTTCCAGTTGGCCTCCGTCACCCAGGTGATCAGCGCGGTGAGCCCGAGCGTGACGACGACGAACAGCAGCAGCGTCCACACGGTCGAGCGCACCGAGCGGATCTTGGTCCACTCGGCGAGCAGCAGGTGGCCAATCCTGACCGGGCGGCGGCCCCGCTGCGCGACCGCGGTCGACACCTCGGCGGTGCGCGGAGCTGTCCCTCCGGTGACGCTCATCGTGAGCTCCCTTGGATCGACGGGGCGGTCGGCTGGGCGCCCAGGTGGCTGAACTCGACGCTGTCGGACGTGAGCTCGAGGAACGCGTCCTCGAGCGTGGCGAGCAGCGGAGTCAGCTCATGCAGCACAACCGACGACGCGGCGGCCAGCTCGCCGATCCTGGCTGCCGGCAGGCCGGTGACAGTGAGGACCGGTGCCTCATTACCGGCCGCGTCACCGTTGCCGCCTTCGGCCGGGACGGCCCTGCCGCCCTCGGCGGCGACCAGGCCTGTCAGCCGGTCCGGTTCGGGCGTGCGCACCCGGACCGAATGACCGGACCTGCGGGCGATGACGTCCTCGGTGGGGGCGTCCGCGAGCAGCCTGCCCCTGCCGATGACGATCAGGTGCTCAGCAGTGACCGCCATCTCGTTCATCAGGTGGCTAGACACCAGCACCGTCTTGCCCTGGCCGGCCAGCTGCTTCATCAGGTTCCTGATCCACAGCACGCCCTCGGGATCGAGCCCGTTCACCGGCTCGTCGAGCAGCAGCACCTGCGGGTCGCCGAGTAGCGCGGCTGCCACGCCGAGCCGCTGGCTCATGCCGAGCGAGTAGCTGCCGGCCCGCTTGGACGCCACCTCGCGCAGCCCGACGAAGTCCAGCATCCCGTCGACCCGGCTGGCCGGCAGTCCCTGCGTCTGCGCCAGGAACAGCAGGTGGTCGCGCGCGTTACGGCCCGGGTGCACGGACTTAGCCTCGAGCAGCGCGCCGACCGTGCGCAGCGGGTCGGACAGCTGCTCGTACGGTCTGCCGTTGATGGTCGCATCGCCGCTATTGGGGTGGTCCAGGCCGAGGATGAGCCGCATCGTCGTCGACTTCCCGGCCCCGTTCGGCCCGAGAAAGCCGGTAACCTGGCCGGGCTCGACGACGAACGACAGGTGATCGACCGCTAGCTTGGGCCCGAAGCGCTTGGTGAGATCTCTGACCTCGATCATCGGTGTCTCTCATCCGGCGAAGCTGGCATTTGAGTCCTATCGCGTGGCGAGGTTACCAGAGCCAGACCAGCGGCCGGTCGGGGCGTTCCCTGGTCATCGCCCCCCCGTGCACGGGGGCAGGCAGGAAGCACGGGACTCTGCTGGCCGCTGTCAGGTTTTCCGGCCGGGTCCCGTACCCTGCTACGCAGCCATGACTGACACCGTCTCGCCCCGGAGCAGCCAGGCGCGCGGTCGCGCGCTGGTCGCGGCCTGCCTCATCGTCGTGGGCAGCGCGGTGGTCGGGCTGGCGGCGGGTCTGGCGTGGGCGGCGGCCGCGCCGCGGGTCGTGTACCAGGTGTACACGCTGAACCCGCCGACCGCCTACGCGATTAACCCCGAGACCAGTGCGTTCATAGCCGCGGACGGGTGGTACTGCCTGCTGGCCGTGATCGGCGGCGCGCTGATCGGACTGCTCGGCTATGTGGTCGGAGTGCGGCGCTACGGGCCGGTGCCGATGGCTGGAATCGTCATCGGCGCGACCGGGGCGGCCTTCCTCACGCAGTGGCTCGGGCACCGGCAGTCCGGCGGGCCCGGCTTCAACCACCTGCTCGCCACCAGCAAGCCCGGCACGCTCCTGCACGCGCCGATCTCGCTCGGGTCGCACGGTGCGCTGGCGTTCTGGCCGCTTGCCGCGGCCGCGGTGGCGGGCGGCATCGAGCTGACCGGGGTGCTGCGGGCCAGGCGCCAGCCTCGCTATACCGCGGACCCGGTGCCCGGAATGGACTCGTTTGGCCTGTGGTCTGGGCCTGGCGGGCCAGGTCAGCAGCCGGGCCTGCCTGAACCTTCCGGCGGGCCGGATCAGCCGGGAGCAGAGCCCTGCAGCGGGCCGGACAGCTTCGGCGGCGACCCCGGCCGCGCTGCGCTGTAGCGGCGGGCTGTGCCTGCCTACACGTGCACCGTCGCGTGGCCCGCTGCGGCGGCGTCGGCCGCCAGGGCCGCGCCCACGATGCCGGCGTCGTTCTGCAGCGCGGCGGGGACGACCTTGGCGCGCAGTCCGGTTAGCATCGGCACGAACTTGTCGGCTTTGCGGCTGATGCCCCCGCCGATGATGATCAGTCCCGGCGATAGCAGCGCCTCCACGTGGGACAGGTACTCGTCCACTCGCTCGGCCCAGGAACCCCAGCTCAGGTCGTGCTCCTCGCGGGCTAGCTCGGACGCGCGCCGCTCCGCGTCCTTGCCGCGGACCTCGATGTGGCCGAACTCCGTGTTGGGCACGAGCACCCCGTCAGTGAACAGCGCGCTGCCGATCCCGGTGCCGAAGGTGAGCAGCAGCACGGTGCCTCCGACGCCTTTGCCCGCGCCGAAGCGCATCTCCGCGACACCCGCCGCGTCGGCGTCGTTCAGTACGGTGGTCGCCAGCTTGGTGCCCGCCTCGAACGCCTTCACGGCGTCAACGCCGATCCAGGCGTGGTCGACGTTGGCTGCGCTCTGAACGACGCCGCCCACGACGACCCCGGGGAACGTGACGCCTGCGGGACCTGTCCAGTCGAACGCCCGAACAAGCTGGGCCACCACGTCGACAACCGCGTCGGGTGGCGACGGGTGCGGCGTAGCGAGCTTCTGCCGCTCGCTGGTGAGCTCGCCGGTCGCGGTGTCCACGGGCGCCGCCTTGATGCCAGTCCCGCCGATGTCGATGCCAAGCACGTGAGTCACTGCGCGCCTCCGGTCCCTGGGTGTGCGCCCCAGCCTAGGCCCGGGCGGGCAGCGCGCCCAGCGTCAGCGTGCGGCCCCGGTCACAGGGACATCCGCTCCCCGCGGATCACGCCAGGGTCGCCGCCCGAGCCGGTCTGCTGGCCCTGGCGGTCGTCGCCGCGCTCGGTCAGGTCGGCCGCGCCTGACCGCCGCCGGGCGGGACCGGCCTGCTGCCGGTAGGCGTAATCCGCACGGATCAGCACGCGCAGCTCGAGACAGGTATGCGCGCGCAGCTCATCGGTCGTGCCGCGGAACGTCGCCGCCCAGATGTCGCCGTCGAGGCCAATCTCGTAGCCGCTGCCCCAGTGCAGCTGCAAGTCTGCGAGGGCTGATGCGTCGCTCCTGGCGAGGTGCGTGCTCTCCATCGGCCTGCTCACTGCCGGATAGTCCGCCCCCCGGCAGTCCGCCGCCCGGCAGTCCGCGGACCGGTCGGCTGCGTGGCTGTCCGCGGCGCTCTCTGCGGCGTTATCTGTCATGGGGAGCACTGCCTTTCTGCCTGCTGGCGTGGCCGGCGCGCGGCCCGGCGGCCGCGCGTCGTAGCAGCATCCTAGCGCGGTCTACAGCAGTAGGAAGCAACAGGCAGCGTCCTGACTCTTTCGGCAGTTCACAGGCGTTCTAGGGTCGTCTTCGTGGCGAAGGTGCCCAGGTTCGACGCGACCGCGCTCGGTCCCGTATACGTTTACGTCGGCGTGGCGGACCACATCGCGGCGCGGATCGAGGCCGGCGAATTGCCGTCGGGCGCGCGGCTGCCCGCCGAGCGGGACCTGGCCGCGGACTACCAGGTAGCAGTCGGGACGGCCCGGCGGGCGGTGGAAGAACTGCGCCAGCGCGGGCTCGTCGTGACCCTCCCGGCGAAAGGCACCTACGTCACCTGACGCAAAGTGGCGCGCGCCGCCGCCGTCAGTGCGTGACCGGTGCGGGAGCCGCGGTCGGAAGGTCGGCCTGCACACCCTGGGGAGCCGGGCCCAGGCCAGCCGACACGTCGTCCAGTCGCAGGCCGGCCGGCTCGGGCAGTACCAGCGTCAGCAGTCCGCCGAGCACGGCCACGCCAGCCGTGAGCAGCAGCGTTCCGCGCAGGCCCAGCGTGCTCTGCAGCACCGGGAACAGGAAGACGCCGATAAACGCGCCGAGCTTGCCAACGCCGGCGGAGATGCCGTGGCCGGTCGCGCGTACCGACACAGGGAAGACCTCGCCCGGCAGGACGAACGTCGTAACGTTCGGGCCGAACTCGGTGAAGAAGTAGCTGATCCCGTAAACGACAAGGAACGGCGCCACGGCTGTCGTCATGCCAGGTACCAGGCCGATCACGGCGAAGCAGACGGCCATCACGCCAAAGCCGATCAGCTGGAGCCTGCGGTGGCCGACCTGGTCGATCCGCGCGATCGCCAGCACGTATCCGGGCAGCGCGGCGACCGCGAAGATCGCCAGCTGAATGGCGATCGTCGTCATCGTCGACGAGTGCGGCGAGATCAGGCCGATGATCTGCGGAGTGGAAATCGTATTTCCGTAGTAGGCGTAGTCGAGCAGGAACCAGCAGCCTGCGGTGCCCGCGAGCAGGACCAGCAGTCGCCGGCTGGCCAGGAAAGCCCGCAGGCCCAGGGCACCCTGCTCCCGGCGGTGCGCGCCATGCTGACCCTGCGGCCTGGCCCGTGCCTGCCGCCGGGCCCTTGCGTGTGCCTCGTAGCGTGGTGACTCAGGCAGCTTGTGGCGCAGGTACACCATGGCCGCGGCGGGTACAGCGCCGATGGCGAGCAGAATCCGCCACGTCACGTCGGTGCTGGTGCCGGCGCCAAGAAAGGCGAGGGCGATGAGGGGGCCGACGATAAGCCCGAGCGCCTGGGTAGAGAACACCAGGCTGACCAGACGCCCGCGGTTTTGCCGGTTGGCGTACTCGGTCATCAGCACGGCGCTGATCGGATAGTTCCCGCCGACACCAAGGCCGAGCAGGAACCGGCAGACGATCAGCACCCAGAACGTCGGGGCCAGCGCCGAGCACACGGCCGCGGTGACCATGATCGTGGCGACCAGCCAGTACACCCGCTTACGGCCTACCCGGTCGGCCAGCCACCCGAAGACGAGGGCGCCGAGGAAGGCTGCCCCGAGCATGGTGGCGTTGAGCATGGCCAGCCTGGCCGAGTCGAGGTGCCAGTCCTGCTTGACCAGCGTCGAGACGACCCCGATGACAAACAAGTCGTAGGCATCGGTGAAGAACCCCAGGCCGGCCACCATCACCGGGCGCAGATGAGACCTGCCAAGGGGAGCCTCGTCCAGTGATCCGATGATGTCGGCGGAACCGGCTGCCGTCACGGGCCCGCTCCTCTCCTCGTGATGCCGAGCAGCCTGCTCGGGCTGGCGCGTACGGGCCGGTCAGCTGGCCTTGACCGGGCGTCCGCGGCCGGGCCGAGTACGGCAGCCGCCCGATACGCTAGGCAATTCGAACGACTAGCAACCGACGTAGAGATGAACGAAGAGTGAACACAAGCCGGCTGGCGACCGACTACAACCTCCGCGCCTATGCTCGGCGGCCTGGCTAGAGCCGGAATTTCCCGGCTGCCTGCTCCGCCCCGATACGCGTAACATTGCCGCATGGCGGAAGATCGGGCCTGTGACTACTGCGGCACGCCGTTCGTGCCGCGGCGTGAGCACGGCCGGTTCTGCTCAAGCCGGTGCCGCGTGGCGTGGAATCGCGGCAGGACGAAATACCCGCCCGGCGCGGCAAGCGCCCTGGACTGGTCTTTCACCGCCATGGTCGAGACCATCGATCGCCTGCCGCGGGTCAAGGCCTCTGACGCGGCCCGTGCCATCACGGTGATCGGCGAGGCCGTCTGGTGGGTCACCATCGTCGACGCGACCATGGTCCGCTATCACCCCGACGCCTACGACCAGGTGCTGGGCGCCGCACCGGACCGGCACGTCATCGAGGAAACGCTGGCCGGGCTGCGTTTCGTCCGCAATCACATGGGCCACGACATCGATCACGTGGACTTCGTCAAGGCGTCGTCGCGGCGCCGGAGCGATGCCGGGGACCAGCTCGCGAGCTGGACCTGGCGTCGGCTGCCGTGCCCGCCGCTCGGCACGCTGCCGCCGCGTGCGCAGGAGTGGGAACTCGACCGCTACCGGGCCTACCAGCACGAACTGGCCGACCGGCCGGTCGGCGCGGCGTTCGGCCGAGTCAAGAGCTTCCTGGCACAGGCTGCGGCCACGGCGGCCGGCGAGCCGGGCATCCCGGCGCCGAGCCGCTAGCCGCCCCTAGGGAGAATGGGTCGGTGCCTGCCTGCCGGCTGATCACGCCTGACGACGCGCCGGTCCTGGCCGGACTCGTGCGGGCCAACCGCGACTTCCTCGCACCGTGGGAGCCCGTTCGCGGCGACGAACAGTTCACCGAGGCGGGGCAGCGGGTGGCCATCCAGGCGGCGCTGGATGAGCACGCGCACGGCCGGAGCCTGCCGTGCGTGATGGTCGACGGCGACGGCGCGGTCGTCGGCCGCGTCAACCTCAACACCATCGTTCGCGGCGCATCCCAGTCTGCGAGCCTGGGTTACTGGCTGGCCGAGGCCGCCGGCGGTCGGGGAGTGGCGACCGCGGCCGTGCGGGACATCACCCGGCTGGCGTTTGCCGAGCTCGGGCTGCACCGGATCCAGGCCGACACGCTGGTGCACAACGTGCCGTCGGAGCGCGTGCTCGCGCGTACCGGATTCGTCCGGATCGGCATGGCTGCCCGCTATCTCAAGATCGCGGGCCGTTGGCAAGACTGCATCCTGCATCAGCTGGTCTACGACGCGGCCAGCTGAGCGCACCCAAGAGGGGAACGGGGCCGGACGCCGCTAGGTCAGGCGCCGCTGCCCGGTGGCCCGGGC
>JBOHCP010000197.1:0-8493 GCA_050698875.1 Streptosporangiaceae bacterium
GAGGAAATCTGCGGCAGCAACCGCCAGGACGGGGACAAAGTCCGCCCGGCGGCGGTGCTGGACGCGCTTCCCGGGCTGGGCAAAACCACCGCGGCGCTGGCGTTCGGCCGCTGGTTCCACCGCGAGCAGGTCGAGCTGCACGGCCCTAAGGCGGAGACTGCGGATGGGCGCTGGCAGCGTGTCCCGGTGGTCTATCTCGGGCTGACCTCGCACACCACGATGCGCAGCCTGAACGCGATGCTGTGCCGGTTCTACGGGCTGCCCGAGCGGGGCAACGCCGACCTGCTGGCCCACCGCGCCGCCGAATGCGTCACGAACTGCAAGACCCGGCTGATCGTGGTCGATGACGTGCACTTCCTGGACGTCTCCCGCCGCGACGGGCGGGAGGTGGCCAACCACTTCAAATGGCTGGCCAACATCTTCCCGGTCACGTTCTTGTTCGTCGGCGTCGGGCTACGCGCCCGCGGCCTGCTCGATGAGGGCCTGACCGGCGCCGACGCCGCCTACTCCCAGACCGCGCGGCGGTGGAACGTGCTGACCCTCGACCCGTTCGAGATCCGCACCCCGGCCGGGCAGCGGATCTGGCGGCAGCTGCTGCTGGGCATCGAACGCGACCTGGTGCTCGCCGGCTCCTGGCGCGGGATGATCGCGGCCGACCTGCCCGAGTACCTGTTCACCCGCTCCAGCGGGCACTTCGCGTCGCTGATGTCGCTGATCGGCCGCGGCTGCTACCGGGCGGCCAGGACCGGGACCGAGTCGCTGACCGCCGCCCTGCTGGACGCGGTGCGCATCGACCAGGCCGCGGAGGACGCCCGCGACCAGCTCCGTGCGGTCATCGAGACCGGCGTGCCGCCCGCGCCGTCCCGGGCTCGCGCACCGGCCGCCGGCCGGGAAGGCGTAGCGTCACGGCCCGGCTCCCGTTCACGCTCACCCCGCTGCACGGGGAGCCCTTCGAGGTGTGGCTGCACGCTTACGCCGCCCGCCTGGCCATGGCACCGGGCCAGCTCGCGGATGCCCTCGCCCTGCCCGCCCGCCGCGATCACGGCATGGTTACCAGGCCATCGGCTGCGCAGCTGGCCGCCATCTGCGCAGCCACCGGGCTGGACCCCTCGGCGGTCACCGCCATGTTCACCTCCTGCGAGCCGGTCCCGCCGCCGCGGTTACTGCAGGCGTGGACGCCCCAGCGGACCACTCGGTTCTGTCCCGCCTGCCTGACCGAAATCCCCGGCCAGATGCCCGCGGCCTGGTCGTTGCCGGTGACGTTCTTCTGCCTGCGGCACGGCCAGCTTCTGGCTAGCTGCTGCCCGCAATGCGGCCGAAGGCCGGCCAGCCTGGCCGGGCCATCCCGGGCCGGGCGGTGCAGCGCACCGGATAGCTGCGGTGGCGTGCTCCGCACCACGCGCCCGCCTGCCTGCGCCGACGTTCCCGCAGCCCGCCAGGCGCAGGAAGCTATCAGCTGTTTCATCGCAGGCATCCGCGACCCCGCCGGGACAGCAGCCAGCCGCCGGCAGGCCCTCGGGCAGCTCACCGACCTGACGATCACCGCCTTCCACGTCGCCGCCGGCGATCCCTGCCGCCGTCCCGTACGCTCGGTCACCCTGCTCGACGCCACCGCGCTGACCACGGCGTTCACGCTGCTCACCGCGCATCCTGACACCCGGGGCGGTGACCCGCTGGCCAGCCTGGTCGCCCCTGTCGCGCCGGATACCGTCCCCCCGGCCGTCCCGCTGACCTGGCACGGGGCCAGCTCGGCGCTGCGCACCCGGGTCGCCCGCGCCCGCGACGCGGGTCTGCGGCCCTCCGACCGGGCTGCGGTATGCGACCATCCTGCCCGAGCGGCGGCTGCCCGTCCCGCGCCCGGCCGGGTGGCCTGACCTGGCCGCCGTCCGGGCGGCCCGGCTGCCCGACCAGATCTGGCCGGACTGGGCGGTCCGCCTCAGCGACGACGGCACCGCACGTCATGACAAGCTGCTGCCCGCGGCGCTGACCGCGCTGCTGGTGCCGCACAGCGACCTGCCACTGCACCAGATCACTGCCCTGGTCAGCGGCCGACTTCACCGTCACGTCATCGGCTTCCAAGTGGGCAAGCTGACCGGCGGCCCCGAGGTGCTGCGCATCCTCACCGAGCTTGCCTTCGCCCTCGACGCGCACGACATCCCCATCAACTACCAGCGTCGCCGTGACCTGGCTGCCGGCGCCACGCTGATCGACGACGCCATCTGGGCCAGGATGATCCGTGAGGCCGGGATGCGGCAGCCCTCCATCGCGCACGCCCGCCGCTACCTTTACGAGCTGCTCACCGGGTGCAACCTGCAAAACGCCCCACCGCCCTACCGGATCACCAGCGCCAGCTCCCAGGGCAGATACGACGACTTCGTTACCGGCATGCCCGCCCCGCTGGCCGCCGCGCTGACTGAGCACGCCCGCCGCCAGCTGCACACGTGGGGCATCGGCGACGAGCCGCTGCAATGGCAGCCGCCGGCCACCTGGGTCACCGCCACCACCTGGCCCGGGGCAGACCCCGCGGCTACCGACCCCGCCCCCATCCACCACGGGCTGCTCCACGAGCACGCAACACCCGGCCAGATCGCGGCCGGCCTCGGCATCTCACCGGGCCACCTGCGCCAGGTGCTGCGACGGCACCCGCTGCCCCGGCCCCGCCGCCCGATCCGGTACACCCTCATCCCCGCTGCCGCACCCGCCATCCCTACCCCTGGCCAGCAGCCCGGCGTGATCTACCTCGACCCGGCTTGGCTCCGCGAGGAATACCTCACCTGGCAACGGTCCCTGAACGACATCGCCGCCCAGATCCGCTGCCCCCTGCAGACCCTCAACACGTTCGCCCACGACCACGCCATCCCGGTCCGCCCCCGCGGCGCCCAGGTCGCCATCGCCTCCCGCGCGGCACCCGGCCACCACCCCCGCGACCTGCCCGAACCGCTCCGCTCTGCCCTCACCGGCCGCAACGCCCGGCGGAGCCTGCACCGCCTCCTCGTGATCACCGAGTACGCCAGCATCCACCAGGCCGCCCGGGACCGCGGCATCTGGCCAAGCACCCTCTACGAACAGCTCGCCCGGATGGAACACGCCTGCGGCGGACCCCTCATCCACCGCAGCCCCCGGCCGGACGGCCCCGGCGCGCTGACCCCGCTAGGCCAGCTCCTATGCCAGCAAGCCAGCGACTACCTCGACCTCAGACGCTGACGCAGGAACCGCCATCCAGCACCTGAACCGGCCAGCCGAGGTGTCGGGTCTGCCAGGACCCAGCCCGTCCCAGGAGGGTCAGAGCCAGACGGCCGGCCGGTCACGCGTAGTCGGCTGGATTGAAACCCGGATACCGGCGTGCGACAGCGGTGAGCGTGTCCTGGTTCCAGTAGGGATCTCCGGGCCGGGGGAAGCCCAGGAGGGCACGCTGCCGCGGTGTTGCCGCCGCGACCGCGTTCCGCAGCCCGGGTTCCTCGCCCAGGCGCGGAAACGCCTGGTAGCCCGTCCAGGATGCCGGCCGTCCATAGGCGAACCCGAGCGTGAGGCGGACCCCTCGCGGGGCGGTGATCGCCGATCCGCGGTGGTATGTGGTCGAGCGGTAGGCGAGCAGCGAGCCGCCGCTCTCGGTGGCCGCCTGCTCGGCGGCATACATTTCCGGGTAGTCGGCGGCCGGCATGAGGTGGGTCCGGTCGGGCCGAAGCCGGCCGCGGACGGTGTCGGAGACCAGCATCGTGGGACCCAGGTCCGCGGTCACGTCAGACAGGTACAAGAAGAACCCGACGATGTCGTCGTCATCTGGCACGACAAGGCTGGTGATTCGGGTAGTCGAAGTGCAGTACCTGGGTGTAATCGACCGTGTTTCCGTACTTGGCCTGGTAGCCCGCGCGGAGTAGACGCAGGTCGCCGCTGCCTGTCAGGACCTCGGCGATGGCCACGACAGCGTCGTGGAGAGGCAGCAGGTCGAGCATCCGGACATCGACCGGCCATAGGCGGAGGCCCCCGAACTGCCCGTCAGCCGCCCAGGCGTACTCGCCGGGTGACCGCTCAAGCTGCTCGTAGGTCGGATAGATGCCACTCAGCGCCCGGCGTGCCTCGCTGATGACGACCTCATCAACCACGTGCGGGATCACGGCCCACCCATCGCGGCGGAACTCGGAGATCAGCGCCGGGTCCACAATTCCAGTCTGGCACCGGACCATCTCCAGATCACCCAATATCCGGCGCCCTGGCCCGGCTCGCGGTGGACAGCGCGAGATCAGGCCCGCCCCGCCGACTGACGGAAATGACAACTTCCCTGCACATCTGAATCGGCATTTGAACCACCCAGACGACAGAAAGCCTGCGCCTGAACGACAACCTCACTGAATCCCTACAGCGGCGGCGTAGGGGTCATCTGAAGATGTCGGTACGACCGCCTGCTTGCCGGCGGCTGTGCCGGTTGAGCCACCTTCTGCCGGCGGTCTCGCCGCGGCGACCGACGGCCAGGAGCGAGGTCTCGCCGACCCATGGGCGGCCACCAGGATCTGCCCAGCGACTACCACGAGGCTGGCACCGGGGCCGTCACATACAGTGATCGAGTTCGCCGGCCGTTGCACCGCGAGTCCCGCGCCGAGCGCCGACTATGGCCGCAAGAGACATAACGACTATCGCCGAGTTCGAGCCAGCAGAACATCCAGTTCGGCGCGTGGTTTGCACTCTGAGCGCGGCAGATGCGCTCGTGAGCTCAGGCGTTCCTGGACCGGTGCGATGATCGGAGGTGCAGCGCGCCGGGCCGTTTTCGATGCCGCCACGCGAGCAGGATGACGGTCGCGGCGATCGGGAGGGCTCCGAGGAGCATCGGGGCGCGGATGCCGGCAACGGCTGCAAGGGCGCCGCCGCCGAGTGCGCCCAGGCTCTGTGCGCCACCGGCTACGGTGCCGTAGAGGCTGGTGATCCGGCCGAGCAGCTCAGCGGGAACCTGGCGCTGGCGCATGGTGACGGTGGTCATGTCGAACAGCGCCCAGGCCGCGCTGTCGCCGAACAGCAGCCCGGCGGCCACGATCACGTTGCTGGTGAGGCCGAGCCCGGCCTGGGTGATGGCCAGGACCGCCCCGGCTGCCAGCAGGCAGCGCCACGGGCCAGCTCGCCGGGATATCCGCGGCCCGATGCCGCCGACCGAGATGCCGCCCAGCGCGGCCACGGCCAGCAGCAGCCCGTAAGCGCCGGGCCGCTGGTGCAGGATCTGGATCACATACAAGACCAGCACCGCGAACCAGGCCTCGTCCATGACGGCGATAACACCGGCACCGATCGTGATGTCCCGGACGTCGGCGTGCCGCCACAGCCAGGCGGCGCCGTCGCGAAGATCACGCCACACCGATACCAGCGCAGGCACCGCGGCCCGGTCTCGTGTCGCAGGCACCGGCCTGAACACGCTCGGCAGCGTCAGCAGCAACACCACGGCAATCCCCAGCGCCCCGGCATTCACCGCGAACGGCAGGACCGCGGCCAGGCCGAACAGCCAGCCGCCCGCCGCAGGCCCGGCCAGCCCATTGCCCACGATGTTGCCGACAATCACCCGCGCGTTAGCCCGCTCAAGATCGGCTGAGTCGACCAGCCGAGGCACGCAGGTTTGTGCGGCGGTATTTCGCAGCGCAGAGCCGGTCCCGGTCGCAAACGCCGTGACGTAGATCAGCGCCAGCCCGGCACCGTGCGCCAGGACCGCCGCCACCAGGCCGACGATGATCGCTGCCCGGGTTATGTCCACGATCACCATCAGTCGCCGAAGGTCGCTCCGGTCGACCAGCACGCCCAGCCCTGCCCCGAGCATCAGCCAGGGCAGGCTCTGCACCGCGGTAACGGTCGCGATCGCGGCAGGCGACCGAGTGACCTGCGCGGCGAGCAGCGGAAAGGCCGCCAGCCGAACCCCGTCGCCGAAGTTGGCCACAAACCCCGACAGCCAGTAGCGGCCGAACGGAGCATGCAGCCTCTCAGCGAGGGCGACCACACCCAGCATCATGGCGCCCCGCCTTGCCCACGTCTTCCCCGTAGGCGCTGAACCGTGGCAGCCAGGGGTTGGCGCCAGCGGGCACAGTGATCCATGTGGCGGCTAATCGCCGCCGAACGCCAGGCGCCAGCTGCACCATCACGCACGCCGCGGAGGACGGCACGAGCACACCGATGCTGATGGCCCGGGTGTCGGCCGAGGCGCTGCAGCGGCATCAGGAGATGACCGACCCGGCGCGTCGTCGCCGCTAGCACTTGTCAGATGGCGACGAGAGCATCGGCGCATGAAGGCACGACGGTCGGGCGCAGCTCGCCGGGAAGCTGTCCGGCGCTGGGAGGCGGCGGGGCGGCCGCCGTGCGGGATCTGCGGCACGCCGATCGACAGCGATGAGCCGCATGAGGCGGACCACATCGTCATGCTCGCCAGAGGCGGGTCTAGCGACGCCGGCAACCTCCGTGTCGTGCACAGGGTTTGCAACCTCGCTGCGGCGAACGCGTACCTGAGCCTCGTCGCGCTGCTGACCGGCCGCAAGCTGGGGGTGGCGTCGTTCAGGGTGACGGACGCGCTCTCTGCTCACAACGGCAGGGACATCGACGTCGCCGCGTCATTCCGGGCCGGCAAACTGGTCCGCTGCGTGCCTTCCCGGTCGCCGCTTGTGTTGCTGACCCGGCGGAGGGCCGCGGCTGCGGTGAACCGGCGGATGGCCGGTGCCGCGGCGAGGCGCGCGTCAGCCGGCGATCGCATTGCCGACGTGCCGTAGCTGCCGCCGAATCTGTGCCCCGGCGAGCATTGTGTCCCCGGGAAGCACGTGACGCAGCTGCACGGTCCGCTCGATCCGGGTCGCGCCGTCGCCCGTTTCGGTGAGCGTCCAGGTGTCTCGCTCGGGTGACGCCAGCAGCCACCGGAGGATCCTGGTGGTGACGTCCGTGGTGATGACAGTTATCGTCGCCGGTGGGTCGTACCCGGCGGTCTCGTACGTGACGCGCGTTGCCATGCCGAGGAGCCTGGCTCGCAGCGTCACGCGGAACCAGCCGGGCCGTTGTTCGACGGTCTTCTCGGTTACGTGAGTTACGGCGACCGCACCGCGCAGCTCCAAGGCCGCGACCACCGAACCGGCCGTGACCAGGCCCCGAGGACACGAGCTGTCGGGTGTTGTCACCGGGCTGGGCTACGGCACCACCGGCTTGACCGTGGGCCAGCGGGTGTTCGGGCTGGCCGGCTGGGCCCGCGACGGGTCGCTGGCTGAGTACACGGGCGGTGGAGGCCCGCAACCTCGCCGCCCTCCCGGCAGGCATCGACCACACCGTAGCCGCCGCGCTGCCCATCTCCGGGCTGACCGCCTGGCAGGGCCTGTTCGACCACGCACAGCTCAAGACCGGCCAGACCGTCCTGATCCACGGCGCCGCCGGCGGCGTCGGGTCGATCGCGGTGCAACTCGCCCGCGAACTGGGCGCCCGCGTGATCGGCACCGGCCGTGCCGCGGACCGGCAGGCTGCACTGGGGCTGGGCGCGGACGCTTTCGTGGACCTGCAGGCCGGCCGGCTTGCTGAGGTCGGCGAGGTCGACGTGGTGTTCGATGTGATCGGGGGCGGGGTCCTGGCACGCTCGGTTCCGCTGGTGCGGGCCGGCGGAACGCTGGTCACGACCGTCAGCCCGCCGAAGGCGCGGCCCGCCGGCGGCCGGGCGGTCTTCTTCGTCGTCGAGCCGGACCGGTTCCGGTGGCGGACCTCGCCCAGCGGGTGCGGCCCGGGCGGCTGACGCCGGTCATCGGGGCCGTACGGCCGCTCGCCGAGGCACCATCCGCGTTCACGCCCGACCACCGGGTGCCCGGCAAGACGATCATCCGGGTCACCGAAGGCGGATAACGGAAGGCCGGTAGCCGACCGGCCAGCGGGCCGCTCCGGGCGGACTGCCCTGACAGGTGACCAGGGCCGTGCTGGAGTCTGCGCTGGCCGAGGAGATGACCGGCCACCCGGGGCGAGAAGCACGACCCGGCGGGCCGCGGATCCGTACAACAGGTCATCGCTGCGCGGCAAGAGCGCGCGAGGTGTCGTGCGGCTCGCCTGATCGGCGAGTGTTCCCGCAGCTGGCGTCCACCCATCCGATGCGAGGCGTTAGGTCATTCTCAAACGCCAATGTTCAGATGAGATGATCACTTAAGGTCGCGTGGCTGGGCAACGCTTCGGCTGCCCGTGTCCGGTCCGACTGCCTGCGACGGAAGGGTCAGCAGCGATGGAATACCGCAGGTCCAGGCCGGTCAGCCTGAAGGCGCACGAAACATACAACGAGCGATGGCTTCAGGCGCAGATCGAGGAGGATCCTGGCCTACTCGGGCTCGGTGACCTCATCGTCAGGGACATCGAACGACGCCAGCCGAGGGCAGGCCGACTGGATCTGCTGCTGAGCGACCCGGAAACCCACACCCGGTACGAGGTCAGGGCTGCGGCAAAGTTAGCTGATCATGATGCTGGCCTGGCGGTGAGCTGGCCGACTGGCTTTTCGCCGCCGGTCCTGCTACAACT
>JBOHCP010000198.1:0-8451 GCA_050698875.1 Streptosporangiaceae bacterium
CAGATCCGCTCGTCCGGCCACTCGCCGATGTCGTCGTCGGGACTGACCTGCAGGTAGAGCCGGCTCGTCGCCAGGCTGCGGAGGCTGTGCAGGGCGAAGCCGTTCCGGTGGTGAGCGTAGATGAGCTCATCGGTCGAGGGCGGCACGTCGGCGAGGATGCCGAGCCATGCGTAGGGGTAGTCGCGTTCCCACGTGGTCAGCACACCGGGCGGGATACTCGGCCGGCAGATGCCGTGGAAGCCGTCGCAGCCCGCGATCGCGTCGCAGGCGACCTCGTGCCGGGCGCCGCGCGCGTCGGTGTAGCGCAGCATCGGCCGGTCGGCATCGAGGCCGGCTACCTCGGTGTCGGTCACGCTGAACTCCAGCGTGCCGCCATCGGCTAGCCGGCGGGCGATCAGGTCCTTCACCACTTCGGTCTGCGCGTATACCGTGACAGTCAGGCCGCCGGTCAGGTCGCGGAAGTCGACGTGCCGGCGCTGACCGTCGAACTGCAGGTAGATGCCGCCGTGCACCAGGCCCTGGCGGTCCAGCCGGTCAGCCAGGCCCGCGCCGCGCAGCAGCGCGACGGTGCCGTCTTCCAGCACGCCGGCCCGCTGCCGGGCCTCGCAGTATTCCCGGCTCCGGATCTCGATGAGCACCGAGTCGATGCCGCGGAGGGCGAGCAGGTGTGACAGCAGCAGGCCCGCCGGCCCGCCGCCGACGATGCCTACCTGCGTGCGAGTGCGCATGGTCTCCGGGCCGGGCCGGTGAGCGCGCGATGTGCGCGTCACGAACAGAAGTTACGTGCTCGAACAGGGCAAATCTAGGAGCGCCGCGAGCGGGGTGTCAACGTGACCAGCCTCGCCCCTGACCGCCGGGCAGGGGACGCCGGTGCCGCCAGACCCTGCCGGGCGTCCGCAGGCGGCTGGCCCGACAGCAAGCCAGGGGCGGCGGCCCGAGCCGCTACCCCTGGCTTGGTTGTGCGGGTTCGGTGCCTACTTCTTGCGGCTGAACCAGGCCGCGCCGCCGAGCACGAGGCCGACGACGATAGCCGCGGCGCCCCGGTAGACGTGACCGCCGCTGCCGCTCTTGACGTGGCTGCCGGAATCCAGGAACGACGGCGCAGCGCCGGCGAACCACAGGATGCCGAGGATGATTGCGATGACAGCGATGATCGCCAGGATGATCGTCAGCGACCGCTTGGAGCCGCTGGACACGCTCTCAGAACTCACTATTCCTCCTTGATGCTGCTGGCCACTCTGGCGAGCTGGGGAGCGCAGCCTAACCAGGCGCGACTACGTGCCGCACGGTACTACTGCGGGGTCACGCTGATGGCCGGAATAGGTCAAAGACGGGAAAATCTTACGCCGGGATTCGTGCCGTTATGGCCGCCACACCATGAGTACGAGAATGACCAGCCACAGCAGGTTCACGATGCCGCCGATCGCGGCGATCCGGCCCCGCTCCACCGAGGCGATGTGCACGGAGTGCGCAGCCGCAGCCGCCTGGTCCGCCGCGCTGTCGCCTGGGTCGCCGGGGACCTGGTCCGCACTCGCCGCTGAGCCGGTGGCGGCCCCGGTACCCGCCAGCGCCCGGATCGCCCGGCGCTGATCGCGGACGATCGGTACGAGCAGCACGATGGCGACGACGAACAACGTCAGGGACACGCTGAGCCACGGATGACTGAATGCGTGGTCGATCTCCGCCAGCACCAAGCCGAAGACGAGCACGAGCAGCGACGCCGCAGTGAAGATCATCGTGATCCGGCTCAGGTACCGCAGGACCTGGACCTCCCGGCGACGGATGTAGCGCGGCGTCGAGGAGATGGCCAGCGCAACCGGCCCGATGGTAAAGATCGCGAACGCAATGTGCAGCCAGAGCACGAGCCGGTCGCCAAAAGACATGTGCAGATCCTAGGACCGGAGCGGGACGGCCGGCGGTTGCCTCGCGGCAACCAGGCGGCCAGCTATTACCGACTGTACTGCCTGCGGGTCTTGAGGAAATCCTTGACCACGTATTCGCCGAGGCTGTCTGGCATCGCCCGCAGCACGCGGCCACCGTTGCGCCTGGCAACCTCGTCCACAAAGGCCGTCAGCCGCTCGTCGTCGGCCAGCATGAACACGTTCATAGTCGCCCGGCGCCTGGTCATCTTGTCGACCTCGGCGAGGGTGAGCTCCAGCGTCTCCGGTGACGGCGGCCAGTCGAACCAGAACCTGCCGTCCCGGCGCAGGTGCGCGGTCGGCTCGCCGTCGGTGATGACCATCACCACGGGGCTGTGCTCGGGCCGGCGATCCAGGAAGCGGCCCGCCAGCACCAGGGCGTGGTGCAGGTTCGTGCCCTGCACCATGTCCCAGCTCAGCCCGGCCAGCTCGGTTTCCCGCAGCTCGCGAGCGTAGTTGGAGAAGCCGATCACCTGGATTGCGTCCTGCGGGTACCTGGTCCGCACCAGCGAATGCAGGGCGAGCGCGGTCTGCTTGGCCGCGCCCCACGTGCCGCGCAGCGCCATCGAGTAGGACAGGTCCACGAGCAGGCACACCGCGGCAGACGCCCGGCGCTCGGTCTCGGTGACCTCGAAGTCACCAACGGACAGCCGTACCCGCGGTGCGGGCTCGCCGTCCGGGCCAGCGCGCCGGGGCCTGGCCGGCCGGCGGGCGGCTGGCCAGGCAGCTGCCGGGCCCGGGGCAGCCTGCCGGAGCAGCGCGTTTCGCACCGTGGCCGCGGCGTCGATGGCCTGCTCGTCGCCGAACCGCCAGGGCCTGGTGCTGCCCGTGTACTCGCCCGCCTGGCCGGCGTCGTGCTGGTCATGATCGCCCGCGCCGCTCTCCGGCAGCTCCGCGAACACCCGGCGCAGCGCGGTGTCGCCGAGCCTGCGGACTGCCTTGGGCGTGAGCTCGAGCTTGCCGTCGGTGCGCTGCAGGTACCCCTGCTGCTCCAGTTCGCGCTCGATCTGGCGCAGCGCCGCCATGTCATCGACCGCCTGCCTGCCGAGCGCGCGCCGGACGGCCTCCTCGTCGATGTCATCCAGCCGCGCGCCCGGGTAGTCCTGCCGCAGCGCGTCCTCCAGGTCGGCCAGGTCGGCCAGTTCCCCCAGCGCCGTGGTCGCGTCGCTGAGACCCAGTGGCTCCGAGCCGGTCATGCCGGGCTGCGGCCAGCCCTGGTCGATGTCCGGACGCCGGTCCCGCAGCGCGTCGGCCAGCCGGGACATCTCTGCCGCGAGGCCGGCGTCTTCCAGCGCCTGCGCCATGAGCCCGGATAGCTCATCGCGCTGGTCGTCGGTGAGCGAGTTGAGCAGCCGCTGGGCCGCCGCCATGCGGCGTACCAGCGCGTCGACGAGCTCGTCGAGGGAGGCGGGTGAGTCGGGGAACATGTCGCCGAACTGGCTCATGAAGTGGTCGAAGTCCTGCTGGGTGTGCTCGCCTCTGGCGTCGGCGTCGAGCATGGCGTTCAGCGCGGCCATCATGTCCTTGACCCGCTGCAGCGCAGCCGGATCGGGGTCGGCGAGCGCCTGCCGCATGCCGCGGAACTGGCTGTCAAGCACCTCGCGGCGCAGCAGCGCTTTCAGCTCCTCGAAGGTCTGCCGCGCCGCGCCTGACCGCCAGTCGTAGTTCGCGAGCTGCCGAATGGCCTGCGCGGTGTCGGCTGGCAGGTCGTCAAGTTCGGCCTCCCTGAGCCGGGCCGAGTCGTCCGGGTTACCGAATAGCTCGGCGCGCTCCTGGCCGATGGCGGTGTCAAGCAGCGCGCGGGCCTGCTCCAGGATGCCGTCCAGGCGGCCGCGGCCGCGGATCTCGCGCTGCCGCTCGCGCACCCGGCGCAGCAGGTCGTCCAGCCCGCGGTGCCCGGACAAGCCGCGGCGCAGCAGGTCGCGCAGAGCGCTCGCCGGATCGGTGCCGTCGAGCACAGACTCACTCAGCGCGTCCACGGCGCCGCGCACGTCATACGGCGGCTCCAGCGGATCGGGCCCGCCGGCGTAGCGCCCGTACCGATAACCGGGCATCTGCGCTCACCCCCTCGGCTGCTGCGCTGCGGTGCTGGCGGTCCGGCTGCTCGGGGGCCGCCGGATCACGATCGGTAGACCGCGCCGCCGTCGACCGCGTCCTTCGACAGGCGGCGCGTGAGGTACAGGCCCTCGAGCGCGAACTCCAGCGCGGCCGCTGCCTGGCCAGGCGACTCGCTGCCGGCCATCTGCAGCCGTGCCATGATCTTGGCCAGGCCCGGCACCTCGCCGACCCGCCGCAGCAGGTCGGCGGCTGGCACCAGGTCGCCCGTTTCCACGACGCCGCCGTCACTGAACCTGGCAAGCAGCGCGCTGAGGTCGGCGTTACCGAGCAGGGCGCGGAAGGTGTCGCTGGTGCCGCGCCGGAGCAGGTGGTCGAGCACTTCCTGCTCCCGCCCCTCCTCGCTGACCTCGAACTCCACCTTGCCGCGCAGCGTGCTGATCACGGACGGCAGGTCGCACACCCTGGCCACCGGCTGCGGCTCGTGCGCGATCGCCGCCCGCCTGACTGCCGACGCTGCCACTGCTTCCGCCGCCGCGATGGCAAACCTCGCCGACACACCGGACCGGGAGTCGATCGCGGGCGAGGCGCGGACCAGCCGAGCGAACCGCGCGATGACTTGCACCAGGTGTGCGGGCAGGACCGCGCCGGGATCCGTGCCATCCCAGGCGATCCGCGACTCCTGCTCGATCAGCGCGAGCTCGGCGTCCAGCGAGAGCGGGTAGTGGGTGCGGATCTCCGCGCCGAACCGGTCCTTCAGCGGCGTGATGATGCGGCCTCTGTTGGTGTAGTCCTCTGGGTTGGCGCTGGCCAGCAGGACCACGTCGAGCGGCAGCCGCAGCGCGTAGCCACGGACGCTGATGTCGCGCTCCTCCAGCACGTTCAGCAGCGAGACCTGGATGCGCTCGGCGAGGTCGGGCAGCTCGTTGAGGCAGAAGATGCCGCGGTTGGTCCGGGGCAGCAGGCCGAAATGGATCGTCTCTGGGTCACTCAGCGTCCGGCCCTCGGCGACCTTGACCGGGTCGATGTCCCCGATGAGGTCACCGACGCTCGTGTCGGGGGTGGCGAGCTTCTCGCCGTATCGGTCGCCGCGTGCTCGCCAGACGACCGGCAGCTCGTCGCCGAGCTCGGCTGCGAGGCGCTGGCACCTGGCGCACACCGGGGCGTACGGGTGATCGTTGATCTCGCACCCGGCGACCGTGGGAGTCCACTCGTCGAGCAGCCCGGTCAGCGTCCTGATCAGCCTGGTCTTGCCCTGACCGCGCTCACCGAGCAGGATCACGTCGTGCCCGGCGATGATCGCGCGCTCGAGGTGCGGCAGCACGGTCTGCCCGAAGCCGATGATGCCGGGGAAGGCATCTGCGCCGGTGCGCATCCGGTCGAGCAGGTTATGCCGCAGTTCCTGCTTGACGGTGCGAAGCTGGTGTCCGCTGGCCCGAAGCTGTCGCAGCGTGCTGACCGTCGGCGGCGCAGCGGCTGGCTGGTCTCTGGCTGGCTGGTGCGGGGTCGTAGGCTGCACCATTCGACACTATGTCGGCGCAGGCATCGCTCGCATCTTGGGAGGGCGAATGGCGGATTCCCGCCCGGCGCTCGCGGTCGACATCGGCGGCACGAAGCTCGCCGTCGGCCTGGTCGAGCCCGCCGGCCGCGTGCTCATCTGGGCGCAGGTGCCGACGCCTGCGGGCCTGGACGCCGAGCAACTGTGGCGCACCCTGGACGCGCTGATGAGCCAGGTGCTCGAGCGGGCCGACGTCACGCCTGACGCCCTGGTCGGCTGCGGCTGCGGCTGCGGCGGCCCGATGGAGTGGCCAGCCGGGCTCGTGTCACCGCTGAACATCCCGGCCTGGCGCCGGTTCCCGCTGCGCAGCATGCTCGCCGAGCGGCTCGGCGGGCTCCCGGTCCGGGTGCACAACGACGCCATCTGCATGGTGGCCGCCGAGCACTGGCGCGGGGCCGGCCGCGGCCGCAGGAACGTCCTCGGCATGGTGGTGTCGACCGGGGTGGGCGGTGGCCTCGTGCTCGATGACCGACTGGTGCAGGGCGCGTCTGGCAACGCCGGTCACGTCGGGCACGTGGTGGTCGACCCGCAGACGGGTCCGGAATGCGTCTGCGGCGGCCGCGGCTGCCTGGAGGCGATCGCCCGGGGGCCTGCCTTGGTGCAATGGGCCCAGGCACAGGGCTGGCGGCCGGATCAGCGGGACGCTACCGCGAAAGACCTCGCGGGCGACGGGGCTCTCGGCCACGCCGTCGCGACCGCCGCCATGAACCGGGCCGGACGGGCGCTGGGCATCGCCATCGCGTCGGCGACGTGCCTGTGCGATCTCGAGGTCGTCTCCGTCGGCGGCGGTCTGTCGCAGGCGGGCCCGCTGCTGTTCGATCCGCTCGAGGAGTCGCTGCGGGCGCACGCCAGGCTGGGCTTCGCGCGCAACGTGAGCGTGGTCCCGGCCGCGCTCGGCCAGAACGCGGGCCTGGTCGGCGCGGCGGCGCTCATCTTCGCGGCCGACAGGTACTGGGCCGGCGACTGAGCCGGATGCCGGCTCGCGGCCCGGCGGGCAAGTGCCAGAATTCAGCCGTGACGTCATCGGTGCCTCCCGCCAGCCCGCCGGCCCACGACGACGTCCTCGCGGCGCGCGTCATCCTGCAGCCGGTGATCCGGCAGACCCCGCTGCTCGAGTCCAGCGCGCTCTCTGCCCTGGTGTCAGGCCCGGTGTACCTCAAGTGCGAGAACCTGCAGCGTGGTGGCTCGTTCAAGGTGCGCGGCGCTTACCTGCGGATAGCCAGGCTCACGGCCGCCGAGCGCGCGCGGGGCGTGGTTGCCGCCAGCGCGGGCAACCACGCGCAGGGTGTGGCGCTGGCGGCCGGCGCGCTCGGTGCGAGGGCGACCGTCGTCATGCCCGCCGCTGCGCCGCTCCCGAAGGTGGCCGCGACCCGGTCGTACGGTGCTGAGGTCGTGCTGTACGGCGGCTCGGTCGAGGACGCCCTGACCAGGGCGGAGGAACTGGCGGCCGAGACCGGATCCATCTTCATCCACCCGTTCGACCATCCGGACGTGATAGCGGGCCAGGGCACGGTCGGCCTGGAGATCGCCGAGCAGTGCCCGCAGGCGGGCACGATCGTGGTGCCGGTCGGCGGCGGCGGCCTGGCGGCCGGCATCGCCGTCGCGGCCGGCGCCCTGCTGCCCGCGGCGCGGCTGATCGGCGTGCAGGCGGAAGCGGTGGCGCCGATGCCTGCGTCGATCGCGGCCGGCCGGCCGGTCAGCGTCACCCCGGCTGCCACGATGGCAGACGGGATCGCCGTCGCGCGGCCGGGCGCGCTGCCGACCTCGGTGCTGGCCGGGTCAGGTGCAGCCATCGTCACTGTCACGGAGGAGAACCTGTCCCGCGGGCTGCTCCTCTGCCTGGAGCGGGCCAAGCAGGTGGTCGAGCCCGCCGGTGCCGCCGGGGTGGCGGCCGTCCTCGAGCATCCCGGCCTGTTCACGCCGCCTGTCGTCATCGTGCTGTCCGGCGGCAACATCGATCCGCTGCTGCTGTCGAAGGTCCTGCGGCACGGGCTGTCGGCCGCGGGACGCTTCCTGGCCATCCGGTGCAAGCTGCCCGACCGGCCGGGCGCCCTCGCCACCCTGCTCATGGAGCTCGCCGCGCTCGGCGCCAACGTCCTCGACGTGGTGCACGAGCGGGTCACTGCCGACCTGCGCGTGGACGAGGCAGAGGTGAGCCTGCACCTGGAGACGAGGGGACCGGAGCACACCGACTCCGTCATCAGCCAGCTGCGGCAGGCCGGGTACACGCTGGTGTTCGGCTGACGCCCCCGTCGGCGTGGAACGAGCGGCCCGCCGGCGCGCCGGCTGCTACCAGGCCTAAGAGCCGCGCGACCGCTGGTCAAGCCAGCGCTGTCGCACCACGACCGTGCCTGCCAGCTTGTCGTGCAGGGACTGGGCCTGCGAGTCCAGCAGGGGCAGGCTGGCGTCGGCAGCCCACAGCACCCCGCCCACGATGTTGAATGGGGTGACCAGCAACATCAAGATGGCCGGGCCGGCGAGGAACGCGACGGTCCTGATGCCGGCCTGCCGAACCCCGATCCTGGACCGGTCCGCGGCCCGCACGACGCGCAGGCCGAGCACTCGCTTGCCGACGGTGGCACCCCAGGCAGCGTGCTGGACCCAGTAGTAGACCAGCGCTATCCCGAACATGACGAGGAGCCAGTACACCAGCGTGCGCTCGTTCGCCGGGTCCCTGGAGATGCTGTTGATCGCGGCCTGCGCGGCCGGGGACGTCAGGTCCTGGTAATGGGTGGCGATCGCCCGGACCTCGCGCCAGATCTGCGACAACGGTGACCAGAAGGCGATCACCGACACCAGGATGATGATGAACCAGTCGAGCGTCGATGCGGCCAGCCGGTGCCACGCCGGGGCGAGGGCCGGATCGCGGCGGGCCGCAGCGGCCATTCCGGGGGCCGGGCGGGCGGCTCCGGGCTGGCC
>JBOHCP010000199.1:0-8439 GCA_050698875.1 Streptosporangiaceae bacterium
CAGCCTGGCGGTCAGGCGGTCGGACCCTCGGCCGGGGCTGCCTGGCCGGCGTCCCCGACATCCCCGACATCCCCGGCATCGACAGCGGCGGCCACGTCCGCGGCATCCCCAGCGGGCACGGCATCCCCGGCATCCCCAGCGGGCACGGCATCCCCGGCATCCTCAGCGGGCACGGCATCCCCGGCATCCTCAGCGGGCACGGCATCCCCGGCGTCCCCAGCGGGCACGGCATCCCCGGCGTCCCCGGCATCCCCGGCATCGACAGCGGCGGCCACGTCCGCGGCCGTCACCGCGCTCGACTGGACAGCGTCCTCGTCGGCCCGGCCCTCGAGTAGCTCGCGCTCCCACTCGGCCAGCGGCTCGGCGGCGCCGATCCCGTCGGCACCCTCGGTCGCGGGCTTGCTGTCGGCGGCCGCGGCGCCTGCCCTCGCGATCAGACCGTCGGCGACCGCGTCGGCGACCACCCTGGTCAGCAGGGCGACGCTGCGGATCGCGTCGTCGTTGCCGGGGATGGGGTACTGCACCTCATCGGGGTCGCAGTTGGTGTCCAGGATCGCCACGACCGGGATGCCGAGCTTGCGCGCCTCGCTGACGGCGATGTGCTCCTTCTTGGTGTCCACCACCCACAGTGCGCTCGGCACCCTGGACATGTCCCTGATCCCGCCCAGAGAGCGGTCGAGCTTGTCCCGCTCCCGGCGCAGCTGCAGCAGCTCCTTCTTGGTGAGGCTGGAGCCCGCCACGTCGTCGAAGTCGATCTCTTCGAGTTCCTTCAGCCGCTGCAGCCTCTTATAGACGGTGCCGAAGTTGGTCAGCATGCCGCCGAGCCAGCGCTGGTTGACATACGGCATGCCAACCCGGCGGGCCTGTTCGGCGATGGCCTCCTGGGCTTGCTTCTTGGTGCCGACATAGAGCACCGAGCCGCCGTGCGCGACAGTTTCCTTGATGAAGTCGTAGGCCCTGTCGATGAAGTCCAGCGACTGCAGCAGGTCAATGATGTAGATGCCATTGCGCTCAGTGAAGATGAAGCGCTTCATCTTGGGGTTCCAGCGCCTGGTCTGGTGACCGAAGTGAACGCCGCTCTCCAGCAGCTGGCGCATGGTGACAACCGGAGCCATGCCGGTGTCCTTCCTGTTCAGGGCGTCCCGCCAGCGGGCAGGACGCCGTCCGGTTCAGTTCCTGGCGTCTGGGCGCCCGTCGCCGCTGCAGTGAGACCAGCGGACCGGTGAAGGGCGTCCTGCGCGGGCGTGCCCGCAGCGAGCAGACGCGCGAATTGGGCCGCCTCACTGTCGGTGCGCGCTCCCGCGCACCCCATGAGGCAGGCTGTGCGCCCAGCTTACATGCCCTGGCCAGGCGAGGATGGCCGGCGAGTCAGCGCCCCGGCTCTCATGCGCGCGGATGCGCCTGCCGGTAAGCGGCTATCAGCCGATCGATGCTGACGTGGGTATACAGCTGCGTCGTGGCGAGCGAGGCGTGCCCGAGGATTTCCTGGACGCTGCGCAGGTCGGCACCGCCCTCGAGCAGGTGGGTCGCCGCCGTGTGCCGCAGGCCGTGCGGACCCGTATCGGGCACCGACCCGGCAGCGGCGATGCGAGCGTGCACGACGCGGCGGACGGTGCGCGGATCGATCCGGCCGCCCCTGGCGCCGAGAAACAGGGCCGGGCCCGACCCGGCCGCCGCGACGGCCGGCCTGCCGTGCTCGACCCAGCGGAGGACCGCGCGGACCGCCGGGATGCCGACTGGCACCGTGCGCTCCTTGGCACGCTTGCCCAGCACCCGAATGGTGTGCCGGTCCGTATCGAGGTGGTCCACATCCAGCCCGCACAGCTCGCTGACCCGGATACCGGTGGCGTACAGCAATTCCATGATCGCCGCGTCGCGGCGCTCCAGAGCGGCGACGGCGGCTCCGTCGCCGATACCGGCTCTCCGGGGCCCGCCGGGCAGCGCCAGCAGCACCGAAACCTGGTCCTGAGCCAGCACCTGCGGCAGGCTCCTTGGCACCTTCGGGCTGCCCAGCTGCACCCCTGGATCGGCGGCGATCCAGCCGCGGCGGTGCGCGAACGCGGTGAACGCGCGCGCTGCGGCTGCCCGCCGCGCGATCGTGCTCCGTGCCTGGCCGGCCTGGTGCTGGCCGGCGAGCCAGCCGCGGAGCACGGCGATGTCGACGTCGGCCAGCGCTTCGCAGTGCCGGTCGGCGGCGGCGAAGTGCAGCAGTGCCGAGACGTCGCCAAGGTAGGCGCGCACCGTGTGCGGCGACACACCGCGCTCGGCGGCGAGATGGCGCCGGAACCCGGCCAGCCCAGCCGCCAGCGGGGCCGGGAGATCGGGCGTATCGGTCGCGACGGGCCCGGCCGCCGCTGCCTGGTCAGCTCTGGACGCCGGGGCGGGCCGGATCACCATGACAGCCAGTGTGCGGCATGGGTGCGCCACGCGGCGGCAGCCACGACACGGCGCGGCTACTGTTTGCTCGTGACCGTCGGCAATGTGACGCGCTGGTGACAGGCGGCCGCCCCACCCGTCTGCGGTCGTCTTCGACAACGACGGCCTGCTTCTTGACACCGAACCCTCTGGACGGCGGCCCGGGAAGGTCTGTTCGCCGATCATGCCCGGGTCTTTGACCCCACCGCCAAGCGCGCCATCATCGGCACCTCGCCGGCCAGCGCCGCGCCCATACTCGCCCGGCTGCTCGGCCAGCCCGATTCCGGTCCGGAGCTGAGCGCCGACATGTACGCCAGGGCGCTGGCTGAGATCGCCGCGGGCGCGACGCCGCGGCCCGGTGCGCTCGAGCTGGTGGCGCGGCTGCGGGCCGCTGGCATTCCCGTCGCCGTCGCCTCGAACTCACCGCGCAGCCACCTGCCACCGGGCTTCGCCGCGTCGGAATTGGGCACGAGTTCGATGTGATCCTCGGCGTCGATCAGGTAGCGAACCCCAAGCCGGCCCCTGACCTGTACCGGACCGCCTGCGCCAGCCTCGCGGCGGCGCCCGCGTCGGCGCCCGCGTCGGCGGTTGCCCTCGAGGATCCCCGCCGGGCGTCGCCTCGGCCAGGGCTGCCGGCCTGTACGTCATCGGTGTCCGTCGCTGCCCGGTGTCGTCCTCGCGGCTGATCTGGTTACCGGGAGCCTGGCCGAGCCCGCGGTGCTCCGCGCGCTCGGACTCCCGCTCTCCTGAGCCGGCTGTAACCCGGCTTGCCGGACCAGCCGAGCGGCAGCTCAGGGTCCGGAGTCGGGTCCAGCCGGGCAGCGACGTACGGAAGCGCGAGCGGTCAGCGTGCGCGAGCCGATGCGCTGACGTCATTCCACCGTGACGCTCTTAGCCAGGTTCCGCGGCCGGTCTACGTCGTTGCCTAGCTCGACCGCGGCGTGATAGGCGAGCAACTGAAGCGGCACCGAGAGCAAGATCGGGTCGAGCTCCGGCTCGTTCTTCGGCACGACCAGCACGTGATCGGCCAGGGGCCCGGCGGCCAGGGCCGAGTGACCGACGAACAGCACCCGGCCCTGCCGCGCCCTGATCTCGCCGAGGGTCGAGAGGTTCTTCTCCACCAGCTCGTCGTCGGGAACGATGGCGACCGTGGGCAGGCCCGGCCCCACCAGGGCGAGCGGGCCGTGCTTGAGCTCGCTCGCCGGGTACGCCTCGGCATGCAGGTACGAAACCTCCTTGAGCTTCTGAGCGCCCTCTCGCGCGACGGGCCAGCCGCGGACCCGGCCCACGAAGAACATCCCCGGATACTGCGCCAGGTCCTTGGCGAGACCGGCGATCTCCTCCTCCATCGTGAGGATGTCCGCGATCTGGCCAGGCAGCCGCCGCAGCCCGCTGGCGATCCGCCGGCCGTCAGCCGGCGACAGGTCGTGAATCCGCCCTAGGTGCAGAGCGAGCAGGGCGAAAACCGTAGCCGTCGCCGTGAAGGTCTTCGTGGACGTAACGCTGACCTCGGGGCCAGCGTGCAGGTAAACGCCGCCGTCGACCTCCCTGGCAATGGTGCTGCCGACGGTATTCACGACTCCGAGGACGCGACCGCCCTTGCGCTTGACCTCCTGGACCGCGGCAAGCGTGTCGTAGGTCTCACCGGATTGGCTGACGCCGATGTAGAGGGTGCCCTCCTCGATCACCGGGCTGCGGTAGCGGAACTCCGACGCCGGCTCCGCGTCGGCGGGAACCCGCGCGAGTTCCTCGATGAGCTGCGCGCCGAGCACGCCGGAGTAGTACGCCGATCCGCAGCCGAGGATCTTCACGCGCTTGATGCCCCGCGCTTCGCGGGGGTCGAGGTTGAGCCCGCCGAGGTGCGCCGTATTGAACCTGTCGTCGAGCCGACCGCGCAGTACCCGCTCGATGACGCCCGGCTGTTCGTGGATCTCCTTGTGCATGAAATGTGCATGGCCGTCGGCGTCGTAGCTGGCGGCGTCCGCCTCGACGACGGCCGCCTGCTTGGTGGTCCGACGAGCGTCCAGCGTGGTCGTGCGGAATCCGTCGGCACGGAGCGTGGCGATCTCGCCGTCGTCCAGGTGCACCACCTGCCGCGTGTACCTGACTAGCGCGGAAACGTCGGAGGCGGCAAACATCTCCTTGTCCCCGATGCCGATCAGGACCGGGCTGCCGTTGCGCGCAACGACCAGCCGGTCGGGGGAACGCGCGTCCAGCACCGCGAGCCCGTAGGTGCCCACGATCGACTTCAGCGCGATCCGCACCGCCTCCTCGAGATCGCGCGAGCCGCCATCGCCGTCACCGTCGGCCGCGGCCGCGATGAGGTGGGCGAAGATCTCGCTGTCGGTCTGGGAAATGAACGTGGCACCGCCCGTGAGCAGGCTTGAGCGGAGTTCCTCGGCGTTCTCGATGATGCCGTTGTGCACGATCGCGATCGGCCCGCAAGCGTGCGGATGAGCATTGTCGTCGCTCGGCTCACCGTGCGTAGCCCAGCGCGTGTGCCCGATGCCGGGGCTGCCCTTCAGCCTCGCCGGCACATCCGCGGCGAGCTCGGAGACCCGGCCCTTGGCCTTGCGGACCCGCAGGTCCCCACCGCGGCCGACGACGGCGAGGCCGGCCGAGTCGTAGCCGCGGTACTCAAGCCTGGCCAGGCCCTCCAGCAGGATCGGAACACTATCCCTGCTGCCGATGTATGCCACGATTCCGCACAAATGATGTCTCCTTATCGGGAAGCGGCCATGGTTCAGCCGTAGACGATCCGGCGCAACTGCCGGAGCGAGAATTCCGGCGGGGCGTAGCGCCGCTGCGGGATCTCCGCTGCGATCTGCCGGAACGCCACGTCGTTGGTCAGACCGCCCGCCTTCAGCTCGCGGTGCCGGCGGCGGACGTACTCTTCGGGCGGTTCTGAGAAGTACCCGAGCACATCGGCCACCACCCGGGCCGCCTCGGCCTGGCTGAGCGGGCAGCTGGCCGACAGGTAATCGACAAGATCGTCATGCTGGCCGACCTGGGCGACGTTCACCAGCCCATCATCGCCATCAGTCGCCCGAACTGCAAGAATCTTGCCCGATATCGGGCAAGATTGAGTCGAATCTCACGCACCAGATTCAGCACGGCGGCTGCTCGGCCGACCGACCACGCCGAGAGATTCCCGTTGTCCACCGAATATTGGGTAAAGATCCGGTAATACGACTGTCAAGTGTGCCCGAGAACATGTGCGAGGAGCCGGCCTAAGGGCCACTCTCAGCGCCCTGTCATGGGAAGGTAGCTGCATGACAGGGCACCGTCACGCGCGATCAAGTTCTCGCGGCGGACCGTCCCGGCGGCGATTCATCGGACTGGCCGCCGCGGCAGCCGCGATTCCGGCCGCTGCCATCGCAGCGGACAAGGCGCTGACCGCAGGCACGTCCGGTGCGAAGACGGCTGCCGACGCGGCCGAGCGCGCGGAACCGAAGCCGCAGCGCATCGTGAGCGAGAACTCGCTGCCGGGCGACCCGAACTGGGGGATCTCGAACCAGGGCGGGCCAAATGACATGATCGGCTACACCGGGCAGGCCAGCGTCCTGCCAGGTCAGCCCATCACGCTCTATGCGTCCACCACCGCCCCCTCCTTTGTGGTCCGTGCGTTCCGCATCGGCTACTACGGCGGCGACAACGCCCGCCTGGTATGGACGTCGCCCACAACGACCGGTCGGCAGCAGGCTCCGTCCACGCTCATCAGCGGGACGAACACGGTGCAGTGCAACTGGGAGCCATCCCTCACAATCCAGACCCACGACTGGCCGGAGGGCTCCTACCTGCTCCGGATGGACTCAGAAACCGGCCCGCAGCGATACGCGCCCGTCACTGTCAGGTCCGCCACGACGGCGGGTAAGACCGTGATCAAGAACAGCACCGCGACATGGCAGGCCTACAACACCTTTGGCGGCTACGACCTGTACAACGGGCCGGGCGGCTCCGCCGACTACAACAACCGCTCCCTCGCAGTCAGCCTGGACCGGCCGTTCGACTCCAACGGCGCGTACTACTTCACGTGGCATGAGCAGAAGTTCATCTCGCTTGCCGAGAAGCTAGGCATGCCGCTGGCATACACGACCAGCATGGACATCGCGGCGAACCCGCAGCTGCTCAAGGGCGCCAGTGCGCTGTTCTGCCTGGGTCACGATGAGTACTGGTCACCGCCGGAGCGAACCAACGTGACCGCGGCCAGGGACGCCGGGGTCAACATCGCGTTCATGGGCGCGAACACCATGTTCCGGCGGACCCGGCTCGACAACACGTCGCTCGGCGCGAACCGGCTGGTGATCTGCTACAAGACGAGTTATGCGCAAGACCCCATGTACGGGAAGGACAACACGCTCGTCACCAGCGACTGGCGGGAGCCGCCCAACCCCGACCCGGAGTCCTCACTGACCGGCACGCTGTATGAGTCCAATCCCACCGCCGCCAGCTTCATCGTCGCGTCCCCGGGCTCCTGGGTGTTCGCGGGCACCGGTGTGCAGAAGGGCACGAGCATCCCCGGCCTCGTGGGTATCGAGTACGACCGGGTGAACCCCGACTACCCGGTGCAGCGCCCGATCGAGGTGCTGTCCCATTCCCCGCTGACGTGCCGGGGCATCAACAGCTACTCCGACGCGGCCTACTACACCACTCCTGGCGGCGCCGGCGTGTTCAACGCCGGAACCATGCGCTTCGTCGCGTCGATGAGCGGGATCACCATTTACGGGGTGAACCAGCAAACCTGGGCATTCACGACCCAGGTTGCCACAAACCTGCTGGAGGCCTTCGACAACGGCCCAGCCGCGAGGAAGTACCCGGCCAACGACAACCTGGACTCGATGCAGGAGTACGCCGGCGACCCCATCGCCGCGCAGCACAACCTGTGGCCGCCGACCCTCCTGTGATCCGGCCGCCCACGGTCAGCTGAGCCGCCGAGCACGCCAGCCGCGCTCGCAGCGCTCTACGAACCCGCTGGCGGCCAGCTCGCCCAGGCAACGCAGGGCTGTGTCCAGGTCCACCCCGGCGCGCACGGCGATGCTCGCCGGTCCGCGACCACCGCGCAGCGGCACCTCCTCCAGCACGGCCACAGCGACCGGGTCCAGCAGGTCCCTGGCCGTGGCCGGCCCGGACCGCAGCCCGGTCGGCGGCACCCCGCCAGCAGGCAGCGCGACGTGCGCGACCACGTCGGCCGCGCACGTCACGCACATCGCTCCGTAGTCGCGGATCAGTTCGTGACAGCCGGCGGAGTATTCAGAGGTCACCGGCCCCGGCACCGCCATCACCGGCCGGCACAGTTCCCTGGCGTGCCGGGCGGAGTTGAGCGCGCCGCTGCGCAGCGCGGCTTCTACGACAACGACGCCACGGCTGAGCGCTGCGATGATCCGATTCCGAACCAGGAACCCCGGCCTGGTCGGCCCTGCATCTGGCGGGCACTCGCTCACCAGTACGCCCTGCGCCGCGATCGCCGCGAACAGCGCGCTATTGCCGTGCGGATACCCGAACGACAGTCCCCCCGCCAGCACCGCGACCGTGTCGCCGCCCGCCGCCAGGGCACCTCGGTGAGCCCCAGCGTCGATCCCGTAAGCGCCGCCGGACACTACCCCGACGCCGCGCTCGGCGAGCACCGCGGCCATCTCGACGGCGACGTGGTTGCCATATCCGGTCGCCGCCCGCGAACCGACGACCGCTACCGAGTTCACACAGGTCAACCTCAGGTCCGCGGTGCCGCGCAGCCACAACACCAGCGGCCGCGCGTCACCGAGGTCGTCCAGCTGCGTCGGCCACTCGGCGTCTCCCGGCATGAGCAGCCGCATGCCGCTGTCCTGCCAGGCCGCCAGCCTGCCGGTGCCCGGCACCTCCCCGAGCCGGTCCCGCCACCGCTGCACTCCCCGGCTGAGCGCGTCATCCGCAGGCTGACCGGCCAGCCGGGCATCGCCATCGGCGTCCGCGCCGGTGACCAGCGCGAGCACATCGCTCGCCGTCCGGGTGCGCAGCGCCTCGCCGAGAACCGGGTCGCCCGGAATG
>JBOHCP010000200.1:0-8430 GCA_050698875.1 Streptosporangiaceae bacterium
GATCTGCGCCGCGGGAGACGACAACGGCCCGCTGTATCCCACCATCTTCGACCTGCGCGGGGTCGCGCTCGCGGGCTGGACTCTTGCCGCATTCGCCATCGGCGCCCTGGCCGGCGTGTTGATCCGCCGAGCGATCCCCGCGATGTTCGCCACCATCGCCGCCGTAGGCGCATTGGCGTTCGTGACCGGAGCGTTCCTGCGCCGGCACTACGCGACGCCTCTGGTCACCACCAACCCCGACGTCAAGCCCTACGGCCTGTGGGTGATCAGCCAGATATGGACCCAAGGCGGCAAGCCGGCCAGCCTGTCCATGATCAACCAGACGCTGCACGGGATCGACACACAGGCGGTATCGCCCGGACAGTTCCAGCCCGGCCCCGCAACGCCGACCAACATCGACCCGGTGACCTATCTCGGCCAGCACGGCTACACTCTGCTGACCACCTACCAGCCCGACGGCAGGTTCTGGCCGTTCCAGTGCATCGAAGGCGGCTGGTTGCTCGCGCTCTCGCTGCTTCTCATTGCCGCGACTGTCTGGCTCGTCCGGCGCCGAGCGTCCTGAAGCAGATGATCCGAACAGCAGCCACGGTTCTGCTGATCTTCTGCGTGTCCGCGCGGTATCAGGCCTGGTCAGACCGGCTGCTGACGCTCGGTCAGATGCCGTCTCACCGCGCCGTAGCGGCGGGCCACGGACTCCCCGCAGGGCTCATAGCACAGACCAAAACCCGCCGCGGCCGGAAACTAAGTTATCTCGCTACAAGTGCTTACAAGTTGCGCAGCGGGCCGATCCAGCGCTCACTGCCGCTCAGCCCGTCCTGGTGGTCGCGAAGGACGTTCTCGATCGCGACAGCGACAGCGGCGATGGCGTCACGGGTGCGTGTCCTCGTTGAGGGAAGCAGAAGCAGGCCAGCATGCACCCTGCCTTGTGCGAGCCACTCGGCGGCGAGTGGACGGAAGTCCTTGATGTTGTTCGTAACAACGGCCCGGCCTTCACCGCTTGCGACCTCGAGGATAATCCGGTCGCTGCGCCCGACCAGATCCTCACGGTCGGCAACGGCGTCCACGTCGTAGCCAGCCTTGCGCAGCAGGACCGCGATCTGTGGCGACAATTGCTCGTCCAGGATGGCTCTCACGAGCGGAGAGCCTGCTCACCTGCCGCGGCAGCTGCTCGCCCGCGTTCGTACTCGGCCTCGTTGAGGTCGATTTCCCGGTCGATCTCGTCGCGATATTCGCCGTAGTAGGCCACAGCCGCTTCCACCAGGCCGGCTGGGATCTGCAAGTACTCGGCGGCCTCGGTCATGGACCCGTTGTTATCTCGGATTGTGGCGATGACCTCCCATACATCCAGGCCACGGCCGAGCAGGCTTGCACGGCGACCGCTCGGGCCGTCGAGGAATTGGATGAGCGGGTGTGCGTCGTGACGCAGTCCCTCTTCGACGTAGCGCTGTGCCAGGGTCCGTTCCTGGATGCCTGCCCGGCGCGCCCACTCCGACAGCCGGAGCCGAACGCCCGGTGCTAGCCGCAATGTGTAGTGGTCAGCCACACTTCCATGGTACCACGCCGTGCTACTTAGTGACACATGCTGGAGCTGCCTGCGGCTCCACGAGGTCGTTCAGCATCCGCGGTCCGAACGCCCGGCGAGGCGCCGGGCCGGTCCTCGACGGCGCGATCCTGATCAGCAACGGCTAACTAACCCTCCGGCGGGGTCGCTCCGGTTCATGCTCAGTCCTGCTTCCATGAACCGGTCGTGAACTGTCCAGTAGCCCCAGCCGGCCGGGGCAGTAGTTACGACACCAAGGTCAGGCCGGCGGGCTCGACGGCCAGGCGTGGCAGGCGCCGGTCCAAGCCATCCGGGCAGCCATCAGTTGGCTCGTCCAAGCAGGTGCATCGCCGCCCGGACAAGCACCCGTGCGGATGACCCAGCCAGACGGCCAGGACGGTCCTTCGGTGATGGAAGCACTACCGCGCGAAGCCAGCCACTGGCCATGTCGTCCTCGGCGTCCGTTTCATGTCGGGGGTCGGCCCGTCGCCGGCCTGAGAGCCATCGTGGGCGATCGCCCCCGCGGTTTTCGTCGGCCCGGAAGCGGCCTCCCGGCTACTTCCGCGGGCTAGCCAGGAGGCCCGGATACGTATGCTGCGCAGCCGGGCATCCACTGTCCGCACGATGTCCCGGGGCCGACGGTTTGTGGCCGTGGAAACCGACATGTCAGGTGCTCTTGCCGGCTGGGTCCTGGTGGGCGCGGGACCCTGAGCTGGCGCCGGGACCTCGCGCTGCCCTCGCGGTCCTGAGAATCCAGTACGAGCGTTGGCCATCTCTCCTCCCGCTGCCGGCGGTTGGCGGGTCGATTCTCCTATTGCCGGTATGTCAGGTGGCCCAGTTCGGGCGTACCAGGCCGGTTTCGTAGGCCAGGACTACGAGCTGCGCCCGGTCTCGGACGCCGAGTTTGCTCATGGCCCGGCTGACGTGGGTGCGTGCGGTGGCGGGGCTCATGTACAACTTCTGGGCGATCTCCTGGTTGGTGAGGCCGCCGCCGACCAGGGTTATCACTTCACGCTCGCGCTGGGTGAGCGCATCGAGCTCGGTGGCGGCGCGGGGTTCCTTGGCCCGGCTGGCGAACTCGGCGACAAGCCTGCGGGTCATGCTGGGTGAGATGAGCGAGTCACCGTTCGCCACCACCCGGACCGCGGTTGCGAGGTCGGCCGGCTCGGTGTCTTTCACGAGAAAGCCGCTCGCGCCGAAGCGCAGCGCGTCGAAGAGGTACTCGTCGAGCACGAAGGTGGTGAGTATGACGATGCGCACGCCGGTGAGCTGGGGGTCGGCGGCGATCTGGCGGGTGGCTTCGAGCCCGTCGAGTCCCGGCATGCGGATGTCCATGAGGATGACGTCGGGCCGGAGCTTCCTGGCCAGGTCCACGGCGCCGGCCCCGTCGGACGCCTCGCCGACGACCTCGATGTCGTCGCGGGCGTCGAGCAGCGCCCTGAAGCCGGCGCGGACCAGGCTCTGGTCATCGGCGAGCAGGACGCGGATCATGGCGAGGATCTGACTGGAAGGCGCGCGCTGACCCGGAACCCGCCGCCGTGCCGGAACCCGGCGGACAGGTCGCCTCCGAGGGCGGCGGCGCGTTCCCGCATGCCGGTGATCCCGCTCCCCGTCCCGGTCACGGAAGCCCCAGGCGGCTGGGCCGTCCCGTCGTCGTCGATCTCGACGCGCACGTCCGCGGCGTCGTAGGTCACTCGCACCGTGACCCGGGCCCGCCCGGCGTGCCGGGCGACGTTGGTCAACGACTCCTGGATGATGCGGTACGCGGCCAGCTGCAAGGCGGCGGGCAGCCGGGGCATGTCTTCTGCGACCTCGACTTCGACGCTGAGGCCAGCCGCCCTGGTGAGCTCGATGAGCTCGGGAAGGCGGTCGAGCCCGGGGGCGGGCGAGCGGGGCGCGGCGTCGTCGTCACGGCGCAGCGTGGTCAGCATCGTGCGCAGCTCATCGAGTGCTTCCTTGGACGCCGACTTGATCGCTCTCAGCGCCGCGCGCGCCTGCTCGGGCTGGCTGTCCATGAGGTCAAGCCCCATGCTGGCCTGCACGTTGATGAGCGAGATGTTGTGGCCGATCACGTCGTGAACGTCCCTGGCGACCCGCAGTCGCTCCTCGCTCTGCTGGCGGCGCTGGTCGATCTGACGGCTGGCTCTGGTCGCGGCCGCCCGCTCGGCACGGATCCGGGTCGCCTCGGCCGCGATCACCAGCGCCAGTGCCCACCCCGCTGCCGCCAGTACGTCGTTGGGCGGCGGGATCGCGTACCCGTAAACGAGCGGGGCGAGCCAGATCGTCCATACGAAGGCGAGTGCCAGCGCAAGCCAGGCCAGGTAGCGCTTGCCGGCGGTGGCCGCCACGAAGAACGCGACAAAGAAGCTGAAATGAGCCACGCCGGTGCCCCACGGTGTGACCACCACGGCGAGGCACACCCAGAGCACCGGCACCGGATGCCGGCGCCGCGCGACCAGGGCCACCGGGCCGACCGCGAGCAGCACCCAGTCCGCCGCCCCGAGCGGGTGCGGCCGACTGAAGAGGAAGGCGTGCCGGCCGGCGAACGCGGCCAGGGTGAGCTGCAACGCGAGCAGCACCAGCGGCAGCGCGAGATCCCGGCGCACGCTTGGCGTCCGCCGCCACGACGGCGCGCGGGACACCCATCCGGCGAGGGCGGCGGCAGGGTCTCTCATGTCGCCTCGAGCGTAACCAGCCCTCTGCCCAGGCGCATCGTGCGAGTGGCACATCCGCAACTGCGCGTTCTGCGTAGCCGGAGCCGCCTCCCTACGCCCGCTGACGTACCCCAGAAGCCGCTGCTGGCCCGACGACATCGCAGCGGCGATCGCCCACCATGGCAGTCATGCGCAGGTCCATGACTTGAGACAGCCAGAGAGGACAAGGCAATGGCTGGCTTCGCCCGCTGGTGCTTCCTTCACCGAAAGGCCGTCCTGGCCGCATGGCTGATAGCCCTGATCGGTTTCTTCGCCATCGGCCGGCTGGCCGGATCGGCGTACACGCAGAGCGACTCGTTGCCGGGGACCGATTCCACCCAGGCCATGAGCGTGCTGCAGGCGGACTATCCTGCCCAGGCAGGCGACAGCGATCAGATCGTGGTGCAGGCCAGACGGGGGACGCTGCGCTCGCCGGCCGCCGAGACGGCGATCACGTCCATGCTCGCCCGGGTCGCGCGGCTTCCGTATGTGCGCTCGGTGACCTCTCCATACGGTCCGGGCGGCCAGATCAGCAAGGACGACAGGATCGGCCTTGCCCCAGTGAACCTCACCGCCCAGACTGATAACATCCCGGAGGCGGCGGTCAACAGGCTGATATCCACCGCCCAGTCCGCCGACAGTCCGCTGCTGAACGTCCAGCTGGGCGGCGCGGCGATCGAGAACGTCGCGACGGGCAGCGGAGATTACACCAGCGTGCTGCTGGGGATCGTAGCCGCGCTGGTTGTCTTGTTCTTCGCGTTCCGGCGCTCGTTGCTGGGTGCGCTGCTGCCGCTGATCTCGGCGCTGGTGGCAATCGGGGCAGGCCTGTCGATCGTCAGCGTCCTCACGCACGCCGTCTCGGTCGCGAGCTGGGTGCCCGAGGTCGCGGTCCTGGTGGCGCTCGGCGTGGGGGTGGACTACGCGCTGTTTGTCGTCAGCCGGCACCGCAACGGGCTGCTGGCCGGGCAGACACCCGAGGACGCCGCCGTCACCGCGCTGAACACCTCCGGCCGCGCCGTGCTGCTGGCCGGGCTGACCGTGTGCGTCGCGCTACTGGGCCTGTTCGCCCTCCAGCAGTCCACGCTGGACGGCGTGGCGGTGACGGTCACGGTCGTGGTCGGCCTGACCATGGCGGCCTCGCTGACCCTGCTGCCGGCCATGCTGGGCTTCCTCGGCCCGAAGGTGCTGCGCCGAGCCGAACGGCGCAGGCTCGCACAGCAGGGGCGCCAGGCCGTGCAGGCCGGAGGTTTCTGGCTGCGCTGGGCCGAAGGACTCTGCCGCAGGCCGCAGATCCCCGCCGTCCTCGCGCTGGCCGTGATCGGCGTTCTGGCCATCCCGTTCTTCAGCATGCGCACCGGGCTGGTTGACGCCAGCACCGACCCGTCGTCGTCCACCACCTACCAGGCCTACCAGTTGCTGGCCAAGGGGTTCGGCCCCGGGTTCAACGGACCCCTGGAGGTGGTCGGCCAGGTCGCCAGCCCGGCCGGCCGGGCGCGGTTCGCGGCGTTCACCGCCTCGGCCCGCAGCGAGCCAGGTGTGGCCGCGGTCACTTCGCCGCAGTTCAGCCCGAACGGCAAGGCCGAGGTCGCCGAGGTGTTCCCGACCGCCGGGCCACAGGAAGCCGCGACGACCACCCTGCTGGACCTGCTGCGGGCCGCCGTCCCCCGGGCGGAGGCGGGCAGCACGCTGGCGATCCACATCGGCGGCACCACGGCAGAAAGCGCGGACTACTCCCAGATGCTCAACAGCAAGCTGCCCCAGTTCGTGGCGGTGGTTGTCGGGCTGGCCTTCCTGCTGCTCGCCCTCGTCTTCCGTAGCCTGCTCATCCCGCTGGTGGCATCGATCATGAACCTCCTGTCCTTCGGCGTGGCTCTGGGCGTCATGACCGCCGCGTTCCAGTTCGGCTGGGGCAAGTCGCTGCTCGGGTTCGGCACGGCAGGGCCGATCGAGGCGTGGATCCCGGCGATCATGTTCGCCATCCTCTTCGGCCTCTCCACGGACTACGAGGTCTTCCTCATCAGCCGCATGCACGAAGAATGGACGCTCTCCGGGGACAGCAAACGCGCGGTGATCCGCGGCCAGGCCGAGACCGGCCGTGTCATCACCGCCGCCTCGCTGATAATGATCCTGGTGTTCGCGGCGTTCATCCTCACTGGCAACCTGGCCATCATGGAGATCGGCCTCGGGTTCGCCGCCGCCATCTTCGTCGACGCCTACTTCATCCGCACGGTCCTCGTGCCCGCGGTGATGCACATGCTCGGGCGGGCCAACTGGTGGCTGCCCGCGTGGCTGGACCGGGCCCTGCCCCGCCTGCACGTCGAGCCTGCCGAGCTGACCACGGCCGGACCGCTCCGCCAGCCGACGGGCGTCGGGCCGGGCCGGCCATGAGCAAACACTCCCGCCGGGTCAGGCAGACCGCAGCGCAGCGTAGACGGCACGCGGTTCACCGTCCGTCCCGGCCGCCGCCTCATCGCGACCGGCTCCGGGATTCCGCGCTGCCGTGTTCCGCGACGCTCTGCCATCCGGGTGCCGCTACCGCCCGGCAGGTGACGGCGGACGGTCGGCCCGCTCATGACAGATCGGAGTTCGTACTCGTTCGCCGACGGGATGCCGCTAACCGTGAAGGCCGCCTGGCCGGCGAGGTGGGGCGGCAGGGCGTGCGGGTCGCGGGGCTGCGGTCTAACCTCACCCCGGGAGACCTATCCCGGTGTCAGGGAGGAGGATCTGCAGCCGCCGCTCAAGGACACGCTGCTCGGGCGCTTGCCCAGCCTGGCCGAGATGGCCGGGACCGCGGTCTACCTGGCATCGGATGCAGCCGGCGCGATCACTGGCGCGATGGTCAATCTCACCTGCGGGGCAATCATCGACTGACCCAGCCAGCCGAAGAGCCGGCCGCCCTGTACTCCGCGCCCACTCTGTGAAGGATCTGGTGGCTGTCGGGCCAATCGAGGCCGTGGCCGGACCGGTTCAACCTGCGGCAGCTTCCTACTGACCCACATCTCGCTCAAGCCGTCAGGCAGTGTCCAGTCCGTCGGGCGCGGGAAGGAGACAGTGCGTGGCTGCCCGCAGCGCGTGATTCCAGTCACCATCGCAGGCGGCCCCCGCTGGCCTGCGCCGGACTGGCTGCGGGGTGCGCGCAGCACGCAAGGAAGGCAAGCACAATGGAGGGATCAAACTTGATCTTTATCGTCATGGCGCTCACCGTCGACAGCCATCTGATCCGAGCCGCAGTGGGTTGGTGAACACCGCGATGGATCGTGACACCAGGATCCGGGCCCGGCTGGAGCAGCACTGGGGGGCCTCCGAGCGCGGGGACATCGAGACCGAGCACGCGATCTACTCCAAAGATGCGATCCTGGACTACCCGCAGTCCGGGGAGCGCTTCCGGGTCGGTCAAAGATCCAGGCGCAGCGCGGCGGGCACCCGGCTGAACGCCATTTCACTGTCCTGCGGATCCGGGGCGGCGGCGACCTGTGGGTGAGCGAGTGCGTGATCACCTATGACGGCGTGCCCACCTACTCGGTGAGCGTCATGGAACTGACCGGCGATCTCGTCACGCACGAGACCCAGTACTTTGCCGACCCCTTCCCCGCGCCTGCATCACGCTCGGCGCTAGCTGAGCCGATGCCTGGTCACGACCGCTGAACCCATGCGCCGATCATGATTTCCCGATGGAAGGCGCGGTGGTTGTCCGGATTCCGCGTGGTCTGGCCTGGCCGCCAAGGCTCAGCCCGACAGTCGTGCGCTGCAGCCCGGCCGTCGGCCTGCCGCCGCTTCTGCCGCTGCCCGGTTCCCTTTCCCGCACTTTCGTTCTGCAACGTGTCATGGTTCCCTCGTCGAAGGGAACCATGATGCCGCGCACAAGCCCGTGCGGCATCGTCCTACCGAGGACGAGCGCCGCTGTCTGGAAGCAGCCGCACGCCGGTATTCGTCACCGTACCGGGAGGTGGTGCGGGCGAAGATCATGCTGTACGCCGTCAGCGGCCTGGGCAACGACGAGATCGCCGCCCGGCTGGATACCCCTCGCCAGGTCGTCTCCAGGTGGCGCAAGCGCTTCCACGAGCAGCGCCTGGCCGGGCTCGGTGACCTGCCGCGGGGTGGACGGCCCCCGGCTTTTTCCACCTGAGGTGATCGTCGCGGTCAGGCCCCTGGCCGGCGAGCTGCCCGCCACGGCCGGCACGCCGCTGGCCCGCTGGC
>JBOHCP010000201.1:0-8422 GCA_050698875.1 Streptosporangiaceae bacterium
TGCCCGAGTAAGCGTCCGTAACCTCCGGCGTGTTACGACACGCCACCGATAGGTGATCGGAATCGATCGGAATCAGCGATCGGATTGCATCGGAACGGGTGATCGGATTCCGTCGGAATCCTCACCAAGTCGATGGCCAGCCACCTGTTGGCGGCCCCGGTGGAGGTCGTGACGTCTACGCGGTGGGTCACGGTCGCGGCCAGGCCCGCCTCCCTGGCCAGGCCGGCTACCGGATCGAGGTACCACCGCTGCGTTCCGGCATCCGCAGGTGGCCAGGAGGTGACGGCCTGCCATGCGCCCGTTCCCAGGGTGGCGAATGTCAGGGTGCTTGGTGCATCGGGACGCCCGAGGATGCGATCGCCGGCCCGGAAGCGGCGGGCGCGGTGGCCTCCCAGTCAAGGCCGGCGACCCGCTCATCACGGAACGGCACCCGGCTCATCAGCGCGTGCGCATCGGCGTTCGACTGATGCTCGCCGATAGCCGCGTCGAGCAAGGAAGGCCCGTCGGGCCCGTCCACCGGCTTCACCGGCGGCGGCAGCGCGATCGTCTCCGCTGGCTGCCCGGTGATCGCCACGAGGCGGTCCAGCGCGCCGGTAACGCCGTCCCTGAGCTGGCTTTGATACATCCACCGCGCGTACCGGCTATCGGTGCCGCACCCGCCCGGATAGAACAGCTCGCGGTAGGGGTCATGCGGGCTGAACAGTGCCGCCACGGCGACCAGGTGAGCATTGCCGAGCCCGGCAATCAATTCGGCCGCCTGGCCCTCGTAGGAGGTGCCGTAGACCCCGACCCGGCCGTTCGACCATGGCTGCGCGGCTACCCAGCCGATCAGCTCCCCGTAATCCTTGATCTCCCGCTCGCTGAGCTCGCCGGTGCGCGTGCCGAACGACGCCCCGGTGCCGCAGGCGTCCACCACGACCAGCGCGAATCCCGCCCGATTGAACAGATCCCCGGCCGCCGCGTTGGTGTCCGCCTCCGGGCCGGGCTCTTGCGGCTCCTCAGCACGGTGATACCGGGTCACCCGCATGACCGTGCCTCCCAGGCCGTGCGCTCCACCGGCAACCAGACGTCCACGGCCAGTCCTACGCCGTCACCAACCGGCACGTACACCGACTGGAGACGACGCGACGTGTCAGCGATCGTCCGTGGATCCTCGCACGCGCGGGTCTGGAACGGGTACCGATATCGGCCGTCGCCGCCGACATCGGTGGCCGCAATCGCCGCCGGATCCGACGCTACTAACGCCTGCCAGGAGCCAGCGGCGGGCAACGGATTTCATCACAATGCTCCGGAGCTGGTGACGCTCGCCACCGGCACGTGACGAACTAGTTAGGAAAGTTACCTAACTAGTTCGTATGGCCGCAAGAGGCAGTCTGGGTACCGAAATCCGGCCAGCCCGCGCGGACGGCTCGGAGTCCCGCCACACGGCTGGCAGGGAACCCACCTTCGGGGGCTCTGGGATTCGCTCAGTGAAGCGAGCTGCTGCTATGCCGCGGTCCTGCCACGCGGATCACATGCGCTCAGGGCCGGGGCGTCAGCGGCCTGGTCCGGTCCCGGCCCCGCCGCACCTGCCGCTTCCGGCAGTAGGCCCGGTAGTCTGCCCGCCGCAGCCTGGCCAGCGCCGCGGAGGCCCGGTCGGCGAGCTGCTCGGCGGCAGCGACCCTGGCGTCCGCCGCGGCGATCCGCGCGGCGCCCTTGGCCGCCTCATGCTCGTACATGACCTCGGCTTCGGTCACCCGCATCGCTGCCGCCTCGAGCACGGCGGCACGCTCATCGTCAGTGAACGACCATGCGACATCGAGCTCGGCGTCGGTGAAGGGACGGCCGCCGCGGTGCACCAGGCGCCCGGCGTCGCTTGCCGCGAGGATGTCGGCGCCAAGCCACAGCGCCACGACCTCGGGCCGGATCTCGCCCGTCATGTGGCGATCATCTCTCGTGCCAGCTCGTCGAGCAACGCCACCGGGGCCGCCTGGACGTCGGGTAGCTCGAGGATGTCCACCGCCCCGCGAGCCGCCGACCCGCTGGCAGTCGTGGCGAACGCCGCCGCCCGGCGAGCTTGGCTCGGGGCTGTGCTGCCCGGCTTCGCTCAGCGGGACAGCAGATAGATGCGCGGGTTGAGCTTGCCGATCATCTGGTAGATGCCCCACAGGCTGTCGGTGAGCATCGCCTCGTAAGCGTCGGTGCCGAACCGGCTCTCGTAGGCCGGGCGGTTGCGCAGCAGCCGCGAGACCCACAGCAGCTGCCGGGAGCTGAGGCCGGCTCCGTCTTCCTCGGCTCGCTCCCGCCATTCTCCGTGCAGCTGGATGCACTGGCCGATGGTCAGCCCGGCTGCGGTGATCGCGGTCTCGAAATGCTGCGGGTCGACGCTGGAGGTGTAGATGCCCGCTGGCGGCCACAGCCGGGCCGCTTCGGCGGCCGTCAGCCAGTCCGTGGCGGTCATCTGGTAGATCACTGCCGTGCCGCCCGGCCGCAAGACCCGACAGAACTCGCGGAAGACCGGGTCGAGGTCCTCAACGTGCTCCAGCACGTCCCGGCACCAGATCAGGTCGATGCTGCCGTCGGTTTCCCCAAGCCGCCCGGCAACGCCCTTGTCCATGCGGATGCGGCCCGCGACCTCGGGCTCTGCGGCCGCCAGGGCATTCAGCGCGCGGGCGGCGTTGTCGAGATGCCGGCGCACCGGCTCGACGCCGTGCACGGCGAACCCGAACCGGCGCGACAGCTCGATGCAGTGGTAGGCCTCGCGCGCCCCGACGTCCAGCGCAACCGAGCCTGGCGGCAGCGCGAGCTCAGCAACCACGTCAAACATCAGGTCGAATCCGCGCGGACCCAGGCTTTCGTTCAGTGCCGCCTGGAAGGCTTCCTCTTCGGCGAAGGCCGAGCCGTAGACCTCGTCCACGGTGCGCATGCGCGGCAGTGCAGGCGTGTCGGTCACGACCGCGCAGCATAGCGGCGCCTGCCGCGAGGCATCCACGGGTTAAGTTCTCCGCGGCTTGTCCGCTGGCAGGCACTCTCACGCCGCCGGCCCGGCGACAGGGTGGGCGCCGCCGCCGGAGACCTGATGGTGTCGGCGCGGTCAGCAGATCTCGAGCATCACGCGAGGCGCGGTGCCGAACTCCGTCTCGGCGACGCCGAAGTCGGTGAATCCGGTGGCGCGGACGTGAACCGCTCACGTCAACTCCGCACTCGCCGCGACCCTGCCGTCCGCACACGCCGCCGGGAGTGTGGAACCGCTTCAGACCAGACAGAGCTCGAGACCGGAGTCGACCGCGTTGTCACTCGTCCTGACGGCGGGTGCCGTACGGCGCGGAGGCGTGACTGCACAGCACGACGCGGTGTTGATCGGATGCGGGATCGCGACGCACAGCTGTCCAGACACCACCAGCATGCTGGCAGCCTCGGCGACGGCAGCGCGCATCTCATCAATGTCGTGCAGGCACATGTACGCCACGACAAGGTCCAAGGCCGCATCCGCGAACGGCGCCGAGTGGCATCAGCCAGCACCGCAGGGGCCCCGCCGTGATCAGCAACGGCCAGCCGAGCCATGGTCGGCGACGCGTCGATCGCGACGACACGGTGGCCCAGCGACGCAAGCACCTTTGCCCAGCCTGCCCTCCCCGCAGGCCAGGTCCAGCGTCAACCGGCCCGCAGCAGCCAGCAGGCGCAGGAACGCGGCAGGTTAATCCGCTGATGGGCATGGTCATAGTCAGGCGTGCGAGCAAACCGGGGCCAAGTTCCCGCCTCCGAATCCGAGCCCTGCCGCATCCTCACCCGGTAAGCCCGCCACTGTTGCGGCCGGACGCAGTGCAGGAGCTGGCTGGTCACAGCTGAGCGAGCACGCGGTCCAGCGGGCGGGGTATCCGGTCCAGATCAAGCGCGGCGGCCAGCAACCGGGCGTACCGGCATTTCCGTCCCGATCGCGTCCCCATGAATCGGTGCCGCTGCTCGGCAGCGCTGCGCCGCTGCTGTGCGGGCTGCTGCTGGAAAATGCGCCAGGACCGCAGCTCGCCCTGCGCCTGGATGATCTGCTCGACTGCGCTGGTTCCCACAGCGCGGATCAGCTCATCCTCCAGGTCCGCGCTGCAGACGTAAAATCCCAGTGCCTCCATGCCGACGCGGGATGCGCTGGCACCGAGCCCGGCCCGCTCCAGCGCCCGCCGGACATGGCCTTCCTGGCCGGCGTCGCACAAGCCAGTGAGCCTGGCGTCGATCCCGCACGGGCCGAGCAGCGCCAGGAAGTGGCCGATGCTGGTGGCACCCCCCATGGCCACGACATGAATGCCTGCCCCGCCGAGGACCGCGCCCCGCCGCCCTGCCACAACTTCCACCGCAGCCTTGTCGCTCCCGCCCTCGACAAGAACCACCCGCTGCCCCTGGCTGACGGCGGCCAGATCGATGCTCACCCCGGCCACATCCATGGCCTCAGCGCCTCCGGCTATCGACCAGGCCCGCAAGCCCCACCATCGGAGTCTGCTCGGCCAGGCATGGCCGAGTCGAACGGTTTACTCAGTAGCCGCCGGGCACTGTCTGGGAGTTGGCCGTGCTGAGCCCCTAACGAATGAGTGTGTCCTTCGGACGCACGACGCAGAACTCGTTTCTCTCTGGGTCGGCAAGAACGGTCCAGGACTCGGCGCCAGTCTGTCCGATGTCAACCCGGCGTGCCCCGAGCGCGAGAAGGCGGTCGATCTCCTCGCCGCGGTCCGCGGCACTGCTGGTGAGGTCGAGATGCACGCGGTTCTTGACCGTCTTCGGATCGGTGACCGGCATGAAGCATATGCCGACGGGCGCGCTCTCGTCGGTCCCGATGACGATCTCGTCGTCACGCTCGGAGAGGATCTTCCAGCCACGCGCGCGTCCAGAACCGCGTCAGGCCGGGCAGATCACGAGCGTCAATGACAATGTGGTGCAGTCGGAGCGGCATGCCGACATTATCCGCGGCCCGCTCGGCTCCCCTGGCGCGCCAGTCCTCGGCTGCCGCCAGTCCTCAGCTGCCGCCGGAACTCGGCAGCCTGCCGTGTCGGTGGCTGGCCCGGCGGTTGCTGCGGGTGTGCCCGCCCTGGCAATCTTTCGGTCGTGGCTGGCCGCATCTCGGTGCCCTTGCCGGTTTTCGACCTGTGCCCGGTGCCGACCGGGGCATCCGCTGGCGGAGCGCTGCGGCGGAGCGTCGACCTGGCCCCGGCACGCTGAGCAGTGGGGATTCAAGCGGTACTGGGTGGCGGAGCACCACACCATGCCCGGCATCGCGAGCTCGGCGCCGGCCGTGCTCGTCGGCCGCATCGCGGCGGCCACCTCGACGCTCCGGGTCGGCTCGGGCGGGGTCATGCTGCCTAACCATGCGCCGCTCACCGTGGGCGGAGCAGTTCGGCACGCTCGAGGCGCTGCACCCGGGACGGATCGACCTGGGGATCGGACGGGGCCCCCGGTACGGACCGGGTGACGGCGCGGGCACTGCGGCGCAGCGCGGACGGGCTGCCGCCCGCGGGTTTCGCCCGTCAGCTCGCAGAGCTGCTGGCGTACTTCGCCGGTCAGCCCGCCGCGGACGGTGCACCGGGCCAGATCCGTGCCATCCCGGCGGAGGGCAACGAGCCGGACGTCTGGCTGCTCGGGTCTACCGGTTACAGCGCTGAGCTGGCCGTCCTGCTCGGACTGCCGTTTGCCTTCGCCTACCACTTCAGTCCTGCCAATGCCAGGCCCGCGCTTGCCCTTTACCGGCAGACCTTCAGGCCTTCCGCGGCGCTCGCGGAGCCGTACTGCCTCAGGCCGGGAATCCCGCCGACAGTCTGCGGTAGCGCGGGATAGTTCACCGGTGGCGGGGACACAGACTGCACGCTGTCAGCCGGGCAGACGTCAGCGGGGTCGAAGGCCGCGGTGCCCTCGAGCACCCGCAGCAGGACTCCGACGGCGGGCTGATCGCCGGGCCGATGACGTCCGAACTCGTCGGGATCGCCGCCGGTCGTACCGCCAATCGCGCTGGCACGGGAGACGGCAGCAAGACCTCGCGCAGGTTCCGGGCGTACCGGTCGCGGGCGGTCGGTGGCGCGAGGCCGAAGGTGGACTCAATCACAGCGAGGCTCGATCAGTGCTCGAATGAACCCGCGTGCACGACCCGGCGCGGCAGCGCCAGGTTGGACACCACGAGTCCCGGAACCCGGAAGCCGAGTTGCTGGTAGTGCGGAATGAGCTGGCCGCCCGTCGGGGTGGGGCCGTCTCCGGCGTGCATGACATTGGCAGGGCTGGTGTTGTCGATGACCTGCGGCGGGGGCACATGGTCGTAGAAGCCGCCCCACTCGCCGAACGTCACGATGAACACCGTGTCGTCGTGTAGCCGTTATCGGCAAGCGCGTGGTAGGCGTCGGCGATGAGCCGCTCGCCCAGCCGGATGTAGCCCAGCCAGTGGTCGTCGCCGGAGGTACCCGTTCCCTCGTCGTCGAAGGCCGGATCGATCAAGCAGACGTCGGGCAGCGTGCCGTTCGCGCATGCCGCGACGAACGACGGGCCGGCGGACAGCGCTGCAGTGGCAGCGTCGGCATCGGAGAGGTCCCGGTCGGCCTGGCCCGCGTGCTGGTAGAAACCTGCTGGGGATGTCTCTCCCGCGAACGCGCAGAAGTACCGGTCCAGCGTTGTGTAGTGCTCGGCGAGCGCGCCGATGACGGGCAGGTCGGGCAGTGCCTTGCGGGTTCCGTTCCGGTTGAGATTGGTGTAATAGCCGACCGGGAACGGGTTCGCAGCGGCGAGGGTCACTCCCGGGTTGCTCGCCGGAGTCGCCGGCCGCTGCAGGAAGCCGTTCACCGTACCGAAGTTGTGCTGGCCGAGCCAGCCTTCCCAGCTGTGGTCGGGGTCGCTGTACCCGCAGCCCTGGAAGTCCGGCGCGAGCGGGTAGTTAGTGCCGGACTCCCCGCGAACCGCCGGGGCGAATCGTGCTCGAGGCCACGGGGCTGGCGGCTGAGCTGCGCTTGGCATACTGACAGCTGTGAAGTCCTTGCGTGTGCTGCTGTTTGACGTCTTCGGGACACTGGTGGACTGGCGCACCAGCCTGGTCGAGCTCGCTGAGGCGACAGCCGTCCGGGCCAACGCGGAGGCCGACTGGGCAGCCATCGTCGATGACTGGCGTCTCGCTTATCAGCCTGCCATGGATCGGGTCCGGCACGGCGCTGCCTGGCGTGACCTGGACAGCTTGCAGCGCGAGACGCTCAACGACGTACTCGCCGGGCGGAACATACGGATGTCAGCCGCGGACTCCGAGTCGCTTATCCAGGGCTGGCGGCGGTTGCGGCCCTGGCCGGACAGCCGGGCAGGGCTCGACCGGCTGCGGCGCAAGCACATCACCGCCACGCTGTCCAACGGCCACGTGGCGTTGCTCGCCGACCTGCTCAAGTTCGCCGACCTGCGCGTGGATGCCGTTCTCTCCGCGCAGCTGGCCGGCAGCTATAAGCCGGACGCCCAGGTCTACCTCACCGCCCTTCGCCTCCTCGACTGCCCGCCCGACGAAGCCGGGATGGTTGCCGCGCATCCGTCCGACCTGCGGGCCGCCGCCGCGCTGGGACTTCGCCCGATCTTCGTGCGCCGGCCCGCGGAGTGGGGACCAGGCATCCCGCCCGAAGACCCGCCGGCGCTGGCGGGCCTCATCGAAACCGACGGACTCGACCAGCTCGCCACCACCCTCACCTGCTGACCCGCCAGGCCGGCCGGGCGACAATGGCCGCGGACCGTACGCCGGCTGGCCGACCTGGCGGTAAGGGCCAGAATCCGGTCGTCCCGCGCGGGTTCGAGAGTCGTCAGGGCTGAGACCCGGCCTGGCCGCCAGTCCGAGAGCGACGGGTGAACCACGGCCGGATGCCGCTCGTCATAATCGTCAACCGGAGATTCGTCCAGAGTCGCGTCGGCACGGCACCGAGTCGAGGAGCTCCATGTCCGCTTCGCAGCTCCAGGCACGACTACCACCCACCACCCCGGCCGCTGCGGCCGGGCAGGCAGCGGTCCGGTCGGCCTGGTGGCGACGCCTGTGCCTGTCCTCTTTCGCGGTGGCCGGAGTCACCGCGGGCATCGTCTGGGTCGCCGTCGCCGAACTGCTCAGGCAGGGCCGCCTGGCGAGCGTGCTCTCGGCAGGCCGCGCCGAGCTGGCTGCTCCCCTGCTGGTGGCGCTCGTCGTCGCGACGGGGATCTGCGAGCGAGTGTGGCCCGCAGAGCGCCGCCCGATCGTGGCCCGCGGCCACGTTCAGGATGTGTGCTTCCTGGCCCTGCACGCCATCGTCGTGATCCCGCTGATGACGCTGCTGAGCGTCGGAGCGGCCGCGCTGATCGAGGATCACGCGCGCTGGATCGAGCTGCGAGCGGCGGCTGACTGGCCGGGCTGGCTGGTCGTTCCCCTCACGATCGTGGCAATGGACGCCGCCAACTGGCTGGCCCACTATGCCGATCACCGGCT
>JBOHCP010000202.1:0-8412 GCA_050698875.1 Streptosporangiaceae bacterium
ACCGTGCTCATGGTGGTCGCCTCAGTGCTGGCCGCGCGGTGGATCACCGCCGTCGGGCTGGGCTGGTCGATCCTCGTCGGATCCGTACTGTTCGCGGCCGGGCTCGTGCTCACGGCTTTGTCGATCAGCCCGAAGCCGGCCTACCTGCCGCTCGCGGCTGCTCTCGCGCTGGCCGGCATCGGCGTGGGCAGCACGGTCGTCCCGGCCACGTCATCGGCTCTGTCCGCGGTGCCGCCCGAACGATCAGGGATGGCCGCTTCCGCCACCAACACGAGCCGGGAGATCGGTGCCGTCGCCGGCGTCGCGGTGCTCGGCGCGCTGGTGGCGGCGAGACTCAGCTCCGACATCACAAGACAAATGCAGGCCCTCGGGATCGGCAAGGGCCTCCAGCAGTACGTCATCACCCAGGTCGAGAGCGGAGCCACGCCACCCAGCGGGAGCAAGGCGTACGCTGCCTACGGCTCGCTCGGGGCGAAGGTCATCTCAGCCGCCTACCACGCGTTCGAGTCCGGGTTGCACGAGTCCCTGTACCTGGGCGCGGCCCTGGTGCTGGCGGCGGGGATATTCAGCTTCGCGCTGCTCGGGCGTCGCAAGACGGCCAGTCCTGCGGCGCCAGCCACCCCGCCAACGTAGGCGCGCTGCTCGCGCTCCGGCATTGTTGCTCTCGTGAAAGCTTCGATCAGCGTCGCCGCCAGGTGTGTCGCGGGTTACGCCGTGCGGCTGCACGCTGTCCTTCGAGCCCGCCATCACGTGGCGTCCCCGCTCGGCGCCTGGCTGGTGCTGGCCCTGGCCGGCCAGGCAAGTCAGGGCGCGGATCGTGCGGCGCTCATCGATGTGCTGGGCTGCGATGTCGACGCCGCGGCCCGCGCGGCCGGCGAGTTGCTGGCTGATCCGCACCCGCTTGTTGCGGCCGCCGCGGCGGTCTGGACCGCGCCCCGGTTCCCTGCGGCGGCGGGCTTCCGGCGGTGGCAGGCCGGACTGCCTGCCGCGGTCAGCAGCGGTGATCTGCCGGACCAGGCAGATCTGGACGCCTGGGCGCGGGAGCACACGTTCGGCCTCATCGACCGGTTCCCGGTCGACGCCCGGCAGGCATCCCTGGTGCTCGCGACAGCGCTCGCGACGAAGGTCTCCTGGCAGGTGCCGTTCCAGCTCGCGCCGGCCAGCGACCTCGGCGGGGGCAGCCCGTGGGCAGGCCAGCTTGATCGGGTACTGCGCGCGCCGGCGGGCCCGGGCGCGCGGGGGCACGTGCAGTTCATCGCCGTCACTCCGGACGCCGGAGACGTGATCGTGCACGGTGCCACCGCGGCCGGCGGCCTCATCGTCGTGTCCGTCGGCGCGCGACCGGACGTGCCGGCCGGGCGCGTCCTCGCGATCGCCCACGACATCGGCCACGCGCTCGCCGTCGGCGAGCCGGTCGCCCGGCGCGACCTGGCGAGCCTGCCTCTTGGCGACCTGCCGCTCTGGCGGCTGCAGGAGGTCAAGGCGCCGGCGGACCGCTGCACGGCCGTGTTGCCGGCCTGGTCGGCGTCGTCGCGGCACGACCTGACCGACCCGGTGCTGGGCTTCGCCGCGGCGGTGCGCGGTCTTGTTCCCGGCGCCGATGCCTGGGACGCCCGGCAGGCGGCGATAGCCAGGTACTCGCGGACCGGCTTCGAGGCGGCCGCGATTACCACCATGGTCGCCGCGGTGGCGGCGCGGATCCCGGCCAGGCACCGCGTGGCGGAGCTGCGGTTCGCCCATCCGTATGCCGTCGTCGCGGTCGCCACCGACCCGGCCACCGACCGCGGGCGGCCGCGCACAGCAGGCAGCCCGTGGCACGGACTGCCGGTGTTCTCCGCCTGGGTCAGCGAGCCCGACGACGCCGATGAAGACGACCACGTACCCGCCGGCGGGCAGTTGTGAGCGCCGCGTACACGGCAGGCTCGTGGACCAGCCTCGGGACCGCGGTCGCGGTCGCGGCGGCGGCGCTGGCCGGCCTGTTATTCATCGCGGTCTCGATCAACCTCAAGCAGAGTCTCGAGATCACCGGCCTGCCGAGCCGGGCCGCGCAGACGCTGATCCTGTTCGCCACGCCCCTGATCGGCGCGCTGCTGGTGGTGGTGCCCGGCCAGGGTCGCGCTGGGCCTGGAGCTGCTCGCGACCGGACTGGTCATTCGGCGGCGTCCAGGTATGGCTCGACCTGCACGCGGAACGCGGGCCCGAGGACACGGTGTTGGTGCCGGCTGATCGGCCGCGTGTTCCCCGAGGTACTGACCTGCACGTGCCTGGTCCTGGCCGGAGCGACCCTGATCGCCGCCGTGGGCGGCGGGCTGTACTGGCTCGTCCCGGCCGCGCTCGCGGCGCTGATCTTCGGCCTGGTCAACGTGTGGGTGCGGCTCGTGGAGATTATGCGCTAATTTGCCGTGAACACCTCGATAGCGGAGGAGGCGGCCATCAGCGCTGAGCCTGCTGGCAGCACGTCCAGCCAAGTGCCAGGACACGTCGTTGTTGCGACACTGCGGTCGTTCGGCGTGCCGGACGCGGCGGTGCGCCAGTTCGACTTCTGGGATACCAGCTACGAGTGGCGGCGGCTATTCAGCGAGCTGCTCGGCACGTTCCTGCTCGTCACGGTGGGAGTCGGCGGGGGTATGGTCAACGCCCGGTTCGGCGGTGACGTCGTGCCGGGTCCCGTGCGGGCCGTCGCTCCCGGACTCATGGTCATGGCGATCATCCTGTTCATGGGTGCTGTGTCTGGCGCGCACCTCAACCCCGTGGTGAGCGTGGCGTTTGCGCTCCGGGGCAACTTTCCGTGGCGCCGGGTGGGGCCGTATATCGTCGTCCAGTTCGCCGGTGCGGCGCTCGCGACGCTGCTGCTGATCGGGCTCATCGGTAAGCAGGGCAGTGCCGGCCTTACGCTGCCGGGAGCGGGAATCTCGACGGGCACCGCGCTCGCCTGGGAGGCGCTGCTGACAACCGGGCTGGTCAGCGTGATTCTCGGCACCGCATCCGGGGCGCAGCAACTCGGACCCATCGCCGCGCTCGGTGTCAGCAGCTACATCATCCTGGCGGGCCTGTTCGGCGGGCCGGTCAGCGGCGCATCGATGAACCCGGCGCGCTCCCTGGGGCCTGCGCTGGTGCTCGGTGACTGGGCGTCCTGGTGGGCGTACCTGGCCGGACCGCTGATCGGCGCGCTGATCGCGGTCGGCTTCGCGTACGTGCTGCGCGGGCCCGGCGGCGGGACGGCGGGAACACGCGCCGCCCAGGGCACCCTCGGCACGCTGTGGCGGCCCGGCCGGATCGGCCAGCCCGAGCCCGCAGCCAACGGACCGGAGCCGGACGACCCGGCGGCTGGCAGCAGGCCAGTCTGACCTGGTTAGCTCGCGCTGCAGGGCACCGATCCTCGCGAGCGTCGCCTGCCGCTCCGTCGCCAGTGCGCCGCGCGGGTCTTGCTGGCCGGTCACGGTTCCTGCCTACCACGGCCGGCGGCAGCCGCGGTCGGGCCGATGTGCGTCCCGTGCGGCGATGCGGCAGGCTGGAGCCATGGCAGCAGACTCCCTGACCCTTATGGTCGTGCACGCACATCCCGACGACGAGGCATCGAGCACGGGCGGAGTGCTCGCGAGCTACTCCGACCAGGGCGTCCGGACCGTGGTCGTGACCTGCACGAACGGGGAGTTCGGCGATGCTCCGGGGCAGATAAAGCCGGGCGAGGACGGGCATGACGAGCAGGCTGTGGCTGAGTTCCGGCTGGCCGAGCTGCGGCGTTCTGTGCAGATTCTCGGGGTGCGCGAGCTTGAGCTGCTCGGGTATCACGACTCCGGGATGCCGGACTGGGACTACAAGAACCGGCCGGATGCCTTCTGCAACGTGCCGCTCGACGAGGTTGCGGATCGCATCGGCGGGCTCATGAAGACCTACCAGCCGCAGGTCGTGATCTCCTACGACGACCAGGGCATGTACCAGCATCCGGATCATGTGCACGCCGCCCAGGCTGCGGCCGCCGCGGCCGCCCAGACCGGCATCGCGGCCAAGTACTACCAGATCGCCATGCGCGGCAGCTCCTGGCGCAAAGTCTGGGAGGCGCTGCGCGAACGTGGCCTCGACGTCCCGGGCGCGCGCGAGTTCACGCCCGAGCAACTCCGGCAGGCGGCCGAGGCGGAGGCCCGGATCACCACGACCGTCGACATCAGGTCGGTGCTGGCGCGCAAGCGGGAAGCGCTGCTCGCGCACTCCAGCCAGATTGAGGACTCCTGGTTCAGCAAGCTGCCGGCGGAGGTGGCCGAGTCCGTCTTCGGGACGGAGAGCTTCGTCCGGGTCACCGACACCACCGGAGCATCGGTGCCCGAGACGGACCTGTTCGCCGGGCTACGGTAAGGCGCCCGCGCCGCCCTGAGTCAGCGGCTATCGGGCCGGCGCGCCGTGTCGCCAGCGCGCTTGATGGTACCGACGCCGCTCGCCATCGCCCGGCGCCACGGTGGCACGCCCTCTGTAGGCGCGGTCTGCGCGGAGCCGGCGGCGAGCGTCATCCCCGATCCCCCGCCCGCTGCATGCCCGCGGTTGTACCCACTGACAGCCAGGGCCTAGCGCGGGTGCGACCAGCGCCGGATCTCTGGGAGACTACGGTCGTGGAGGGGAAGCTGGTCCTGCTGGACGGGTCGACGGCCGCTGCGAGCGTCGCGGCGGTCGAGCAGGCGCTGAGAGACAAATCGCTGATGTGGCTCGATCTTGAACGGGCCGACGACGACGGCATCGCCATGCTGCGCGATGTCTTCCAGTTTCACCCGCTGGTGATCGATGACGTCACCGAGTTCGGGCAGCGGCCGAAGGTCGAGGACTTCGGCGACATGGTCTACCTGGTGAACTACGGCATGGCGACGGATGGCAAGTCCTTTTCCGAGGTGCACTTCTTCGTCGCGGCGGACTATCTGCTGACGGTGCGGAAAGAAGGCTGCCCGTCCGTCGATCAGCTGCGCGCCAGGCTGGACAAGCCCGGCGGCAGGCTCCCGACGGGTAACCGGCCGACCCGGCTGATCCTGCTGCACCACCTGATCGACGGCCTGGTCGACAGCTATTTTGCGCCGCTGTCGGAGCTGGACGACCGCATTGACGAGCTACAGGAGCAGATCTTCGCCAGGCCGACCGACCAGCAACTGGCCCAGCTGTTCGACATGCAGCGCTGGCTGGTCAACGCGCGCAAGCTGGTCGCGCCCCAGCGCGACACGCTGGCGTCGCTGGTGGCAGGCATGGTGGAGCTGCCCGGCACGACCGCGGAGAGCGATCCGTACCTGCGCGATCTCTACGACCACCTGATCAGGATCAGCGACATGATCGACACCTACCGTGACCTGCTGAGCAACGGCATGTCCGCCTACCTGTCCATGGTGTCCAACAGGCTGAACGAGGTGATGAAGCAGCTCACCATCATCGCGACGATCTTCCTGCCGCTGTCATTCCTGACCGGCTTTTTCGGCCAGAACTTCGCCTGGCTAGTCGGGCACCTCGGCGGCCTGCCGACGTTCCTGATCGTCGGCATCGGCACCGAAGTGGTCGCAGTGGCGGCCCTGTACTGGCTGTTCCATCGCCGGGGCTGGATTGGCGGCGGGACTTAGCCAGTCTCAGCCCGGCAGGCGAGGCTCTACGCTGGCCGGTATGGCGACAGCGACGACCGGGCGGCGGCCGCGGACCCGTAAATGGCAGAGCGAGACCCGGATCGGGCTGGTGCGGCGCGCCAGGCAGATGAACCGGATCCTGGCCGAGACATACCCGGACGCCCACTGCGAGCTGAACTTCGCCAACCCGTTCCAGCTGCTGGTCGCCACCGTGTTGTCGGCACAGACCACCGACAAGCGCGTGAACCTGACCACGCCGGCGCTGTTCGCCAAGTACCCGACCCCCGACGACGTCGCCGCGGCCAGCCCCGACGACCTGGAAGAGCTGCTCAAGCCCACCGGCTTCTACCGCGCCAAGGCAAGGGCGATCGTCGGCCTGTCCGCCGCCATCAGGGACCGGTTCGGCGGCGAGGTCCCGAACCGGCTGAACGACCTCGACTCGCTGCCCGGAGTGGGCCGCAAGACGGCGAACGTGGTGCTCGGCAACGCGTTCGGCGTGCCCGGCATCACGGTGGACACCCACTTCCAGCGGCTGGCACGCCGGTTCGGCTGGACCGCGCAGACCCAGCCGGACAAGATCGAGCGGGACGTCGGTGGGCTGTTCCCGAAGTCGGACTGGACGGTGCTGTCGCATCACCTCATCTGGCACGGTCGCCGGGTCTGCCACGCCCGCCGGCCGGCCTGCGGCGCGTGCACGCTCGCAGCGCTCTGTCCGTCGTTCGGCACCGGTCCGGTGGACGTGGCGACGGCGCGCAAGCTCGTTAAGGCAGGACCGTTCTCGTGAGCTGCCTGGACGGCCAGCGCGGCGCCGGGACGGCGGCCAGCGAAGTGCCCGCCTGGCTGACCTCGCTGGCTACTGCGGCGGCGCAGGCGACGGTGCCAGCACGACTCCGGCCGCCGGAGGTAGGCGGGCGGGGCGCCGCGGTGCTCATCTTGTTCGGGGACGGCTCGGCAGGACCTGACCTGCTGCTGATCGAGCGAGCCGCCGAGCTGCGCAATCACGCGGGACAGCCGGCGTTTCCCGGCGGCGCGATTGACGAGGCAGACGGTGGCCCGGTCGCGGCCGCGCTGCGTGAGGCTACCGAGGAGACGGGCCTGGACCCGGCCGGCGTGCGCGTGCTCACCGTGCTACCAGAGCTCTACATCTGGCGCAGCAACTTCCGGGTCACGCCGGTGCTCGGCTGGTGGCAGTCGCCGGTTCCGGTATCGCCCGGAGACCCGGCGGAGATCGCCGCGGTGGTCAGGGTGCCGGTGGCAGACCTGGCCAGCCCGGCGAACCGGATCATGATGAGATATCCGAGCGGCCAGGCCGGTCCCGCGTTCCGGGTAGCTGGCCTCGTCGTCTGGGGATTCACCGCCGCCGTGCTCGACCAGCTGGTGGCGCTCGGCGGGTGGGAGCGGCCCTGGGACGCCAGCCACGTGACAACCCTGGAACCCGCCGAGCAGCCGCTCGGCTGGCCGCCGCTCGGATCCTGACGGCACGGCCCGATGAACAGTGGCCGCAGCGCTGCCGGTGGCCCGATAAGTTGTTGAAGTGCCCGGTGACTTGCTCGACCTGCTCCTGATCGCGGTGATCGCGGCGTTCGCCGTGGCAGGCTACCGGCAGGGCTTCATCATCGGCGTGCTGAGCCTGGTCGGCTTTCTGGCCGGCGTCGCCGCGGGCGCCTATATCGCGCCGGGTATCTCCCGGGCACTGGCTAAGAGCGCTACCTGGCAGGCGTTCCTTGCGATCCTCGTGGTGTTCGCCATGGCGGTCGTCGGCATGATGATCGCGTCCGGGATCGGTGTTGCGCTCAGGTCCCGGCTGATCGGCCGTCCGGCGACCGTCATCGACTCGCTGGGCGGCGCCACGGTGAACGCCCTCGCGGTGGTCATCGTGGCCTGGCTCATCGGTTCGTTCGTCATCAACTCCTCCGCATTTCCTGCGGTATCCCGGCAGGTCAATGACTCGGCGGTGCTGCGAACCGTCGACCGCGTCATGCCGCGGGGCGTCCTGTACCTGCCGTTCTTCCCGCAGCTGCGCAGCCTGCTGTCGAACGGTCTGTACAGCCAGGTGTTCGGCGTCCTCGGCGCCGAGTCCAGCACCGGGCTCGCTCCCCCGGATCCGTCGGTGGTGTCCTCGGCGGCGCTGACCAGAGCCGAGCCGAGCATCGTCAAGGTCACCGGCGAGGCCACCTCCTGCTCGCAGACCATCGAGGGGTCGGGCTTCGTCATCTCGCCGCAGCACGTGCTGACCAATGCGCACGTGGTCGCCGGCGTCGACCTCGGCCTGTCCGTGGCCGCTGACGGCGACCACCGATACAGCGCACGGGTGGTGCTCTACGATCCCGAGCGCGACCTGGCGGTGCTGTACGTGCCGGGCCTGGCGGCGGCGGCGCTGCCGTTCGGCGGCCAGGCGTCCGACGGAACATCGGCTGCCGTGGCGGGCTACCCGCTTGACCACTCGCTCAGCGTCGTCCCGGCGAGGGTCGGCCGGAGCTTCCCCGCGACGGGGCCGGACATCTACCAGACCGGGTCGGTGAACCGGCAGATGTACGCGGTGCGCGCGCATATCCAGCCGGGAAATTCGGGTGGGCCGCTGCTGTCGTCTGGCGGTGAGGTCTACGGCGTGGTGTTCGCGGCGTCCACCTACTACGCGGATACCGGCTACGCGCTCACCGCCGCCGAGGTCGCGAGCGACGTGACCGCGGGCAGCCACGACTACGGGCCGGTATCGACGCAGCGCTGCCAGGACGGCTAGCCCGAGTTTCCCGGATAAGTTGATCTTGTAGGGCCGGGCTGCTGCCAAAAGCTGTCCTGTACTGCGAAAACAGCGTGTCGGTAC
>JBOHCP010000203.1:0-8390 GCA_050698875.1 Streptosporangiaceae bacterium
AGCTCATCGAGCGGATCCAGGGCGGCTTCCTCGATTTCGACTCCGTAGTCGCCACGCCGGACCTGATGGGCAAGGTCGGGCGGCTTGGCCGCATCCTCGGACCGCGCAGCATGATGCCGAACCCGAAGACCGGCACCGTGACCATGGATGTCGGAAAGGCCGTGACCGAAATCAAGGGCGGCAAGATCGAGTTCCGAGTGGACAAGAACAGCAACCTGCACCTGATCATCGGCAAGACGTCGTTCTCCGACCGGGATCTGGTGGAGAACTACGCGGCTGCCCTCGATGAGGTCATCAGGCTCAAGCCGGCCGTGGCCAAGGGACGGTACGTCAAGAAGGTGGCCATCGCCACCACGATGGGCCCGGGCATCCAGGTTGACCCCGGCCTGACCAGGGGCTTGATGGCCGAACTCGAGGCGCAGCCCGGCTGAGCAAACCGAGCGGTATCCCCGTCCCGGGGAGTCCTGGCACCGATTTTGCTGGCCGGGCCAGGCCCGTTACGCTGAATGTAGCCAAAGACCGTCGGCTGTCGCCGCGTGCAGAGCGCGGTGACCGAAGGCCCGGGCAACCGGGCGGCCCGCGCAGGTGACCGAGCTAGCCGAGGACCTCGCGTCCTCCGTCAGCCCCGTGCGCCCGCGTGCGGGGCGTTCGTTTTTCTGCTGGGCGGGTCGACGGCTGGACAGACACAGCCGGGCGTGCTCGCCGTGCGGGCGGCCCACGACGAAGGGAGGCCCATGGCGAGGGCGGACAAGGAGATCGCGGTCGCCGATCTGGCAGAGCGGTTCCGCAGCTCGGCCGGCGCGGTGCTGACCGAGTACCGCGGCCTGACGGTTTCCCAGCTGGGCGAGCTGCGCCAGTCGCTGGGCGCCAACGTGCAGTTCTCGGTGGTCAAGAACACGCTGACCAAGATCGCCGCCACCCAGGCCGGCGTCACGTCGGACCTCACCGACCTGCTTGAGGGCCCGTCGGCCATCGCGTTCGTCCAGGGTGACGCGGTCGAGGCGGCCAGGGGGCTGCGCGACTTCTCCCGGACGTACCCGCAGCTGGTCATCAAGGGCGGCGTGCTCGATGGCAAGCCGCTGCGGCCGGGCGACATAGTCAAGATCGCCGACCTGGAGCCCAGGGAGGTGCTGCTGGCCAAGCTGGCGGGTGCCATGAAGGCCTCGATGGCCGGCGCGGCGGCGACGTTCAACGCGCTGCCTGCCCAGCTGGCGCGGCTGCTGGCGGCGCTGGCGGAAAAGCGCGCGGCAGCGGCGGGCGACACGCCTGCCGCCGAGCCCGGCGAAGGCTGACTAACCCCAGGGCCGACCGGCCTGACGGACATCCGGAACGGAACGGAAGAGGAAGCACGAGATGGCAAAGCTCAGCACGGACGACCTGCTTGAGGCGTTCAAGGAGATGACGCTCATCGAACTGTCTGAGTTCGTGAAGCAGTTCGAGGACACCTTCGACGTCAAGGCCGCCGCGCCGGTGGCCGTCGCCGCGGCCGCTGCGGGCCCGGGCGGCGGCGCCGCTGCCGCCGAGGAGGCCGAGGAGAAGGACGAGTTCGACGTGATCCTCGAGGCCGCGGGGGAGAAGAAGATCCAGGTCATCAAGGAAGTCCGGACCCTGACGAGCCTCGGGCTCAAGGAGGCCAAGGACCTGGTGGACGGCGCGCCCAAGCCGCTGCTCGAGAAGGTCAACAAGGAAGCCGCAGAAAAGGCCAGGGCTGCCCTCGAGGGCGCCGGCGCCACCGTCACGGTCAGGTAGCGCACAGAAGGCCCGCTGCCGCCCGGTCAGGGCGGGTCAGGGCGGCAGCGTGGCCACTGGCTGAACGGGGCGGCGAGGTAACTGGCCGACCGCTATCCCTACCCTGGTCATCCCGCGCCTAAACCCGGAGTCCGGTGTGAGCTTCGTCTCATCGTCAGAGATTGCAACACGAGCGGCCCAGGACTTGACGTTTCGCTCTGCAGGAGCGATGCTCCATTGCAACGTGAACCTCATAGTGACGTACAGTTGACCAGCGGTGTGTCTGTGGACTACACTGCCAATTTGCGCTGCACGCCAACTCGTCCTCGGTTACGTTTATTACTTCACCCCCTAGCGGCGTAGCCGCGGGGCGTTTCGCGTGCGCGCGGTGCACCGTCGGCCACAAGCTCGGAAGGACCCCTGTTGGCAGCCTCGCGCAGCGCCTCAGCACCCGCCCTTGGTCCCCGTCGTGTTTCCTTCGCTCGTATCACTGAGCCTCTAGAAGTACCCAGCCTGCTGGCACTCCAGACCGACTCGTTCGACTGGCTGCTCGGAAACGACCGCTGGCGTACCCGGCTCGAGGCCGAGAAGAAGGCGGGACACACGAACATCCCGGAGCAGTCGGGCCTCGAGGAGATCTTCGAGGAGATCAGCCCGATCGAAGACTTCACGGGAACCATGTCCCTCTCGTTCCGTGACCACCGGTTCGAGCCGCCCAAGTACTCCGCGGAGGAGTGCAAGGACAAGGACATGACGTACTCCGCGCCCATGTTCGTCACCGCCGAGTTCATCAACAACTCGACCGGTGAGATCAAGAGCCAGACGGTTTTCATGGGCGACTTCCCGCTCATGTCCCCCAAGGGCACGTTCATCATCAACGGCACCGAGCGCGTCGTGGTGTCCCAGCTCGTCCGCTCGCCCGGCGTCTACTTCGATCGCCAGGTCGACAAGACCTCGGACAAGGACATCTATAGCTGCAAGGTGATCCCGTCGCGGGGCGCGTGGCTGGAGTTCGAGATCGACAAGCGGGACAGCGTCGGCGTCCGCATCGACCGCAAGCGCAAGCAGAGCGTGACCGTCCTGCTCAAGGCGCTCGGCTGGGACGAGGCCAGGATCCTCGACCGGTTCGGCCAGTTCGAGTCCATGCGGGCGACCCTGGAGAAGGACCACACCAGCAGCCAGGACGACGCGCTGCTAGACATCTACCGCAAGCTGCGGCCGGGCGAGCCGCCGACCAGGGAGTCGGCGCAGGCCCTGCTGGAGAACCTGTACTTCAACGCCAAGCGGTATGACCTGGCCAAGGTGGGCCGCTACAAGGTCAACAAGAAGCTCGGCCTGTCGCAGCCCATCAGCCAGGGCACGCTGACCGAGGAGGACATCGTCTCCACCATCGAGTACCTCGTCCGGCTGCACGTCGGCGAGGAGGAGATGAAGGCCGGCGAGGAGATGATCCCGGTCGAGACCGACGACATCGACCACTTCGGCAACCGCCGGCTGCGCACGGTGGGCGAGCTGATCCAGAACCAGGTCAGGCTCGGCCTGGCGAGGATGGAGCGGGTGGTCAGGGAGCGGATGACGACCCAGGACGTCGAGGCCATCACGCCGCAGACGCTGATCAACATCCGGCCGGTGGTCGCCTCCATCAAGGAGTTCTTCGGCACCAGCCAGCTCTCGCAGTTCATGGACCAGACCAACCCGCTGGCCGGCCTCACGCACAAGCGCCGGCTGTCCGCGCTCGGCCCTGGCGGCCTGTCCAGGGAGCGGGCCGGGTTCGAGGTCCGCGACGTGCACCCCAGCCACTACGGCCGGATGTGCCCGATCGAGACGCCCGAGGGACCGAACATCGGCCTGATCGGGTCGCTGTCGTCCTACGGCCGGGTCAACGCGTTCGGCTTCGTCGAGACGCCCTACCGCAAGGTGCGGTCGGGCAAGGTGACCGACCAGATCGACTACCTGACGGCGGACGAGGAGGACCGGCACGTCATCGCCCAGGCGAACGAGCCGCTCGAGTCTGACGGTACCTTCAGCAACGACCGCGTGCTGGTGCGCCGTAAGGGCGGCGAGGTTGACCTGATCCGGCCGGACGAGGTCGACTACATGGACGTCTCGCCGCGCCAGATGGTGTCGGTGGCGACCGCCATGATCCCGTTCCTTGAGCACGACGACGCCAACCGGGCGCTCATGGGCTCGAATATGCAGCGCCAGTCCGTCCCTTTGCTGCGCAGCGAGGCGCCGCTGGTCGGCACCGGCATGGAGTACCGCGCCGCTGTCGACGCGGGCGACGTCATCGTTGCGGAGAAGCCAGGCCTGGTCGAGCAGGTCAGCGCCGACTACATCACCGTGGCCAACGACGACGGCACCAGGACGGACTACCTGGTGGCCAAGTTCCGCCGGTCCAACCAGGGCACCTGCTTCAACCAGAAGCCGGTCGCCATTGAGGGCCAGCGGGTCGAGGTCGGTCAGGTCATCGCCGACGGGCCGTGCACCGACAACGGCGAGATGGCGCTTGGCCGCAACCTGCTGGTCGCCTTCATGCCGTGGGAGGGCCACAACTACGAGGACGCGATCATCCTGTCCCAGCGGCTGGTGCAGGACGACGTGCTCTCCTCGATCCACATTGAGGAGCACGAGGTCGACGCCCGCGACACCAAGCTGGGCCCGGAGGAGATCACCAGGGACATCCCGAATGTCTCCGACGAGGCACTGGCTGACCTGGACGACCGTGGCATCATCCGGATCGGCGCCGAGGTCGTCACCGGCGACATCCTGGTCGGGAAGGTGACTCCCAAGGGCGAGACCGAGCTGACTCCGGAGGAGCGGCTGCTGCGGGCGATCTTCGGGGAGAAGGCCCGTGAGGTCCGCGACACCAGCCTCAAGGTGCCGCACGGCGAGTCTGGCAAGGTCATCGGCGTCCGGGTGTTCACCAGGGATAACGGCGATGAGCTGCCGCCGGGCGTGAACGAACTGGTGCGCGTGTATGTGGCCGCCAAGCGCAAGATCACCGACGGCGACAAGCTGGCGGGCCGCCACGGCAACAAGGGCGTGATCGCCAAGATCCTGCCGGTCGAGGACATGCCATTCCTCGCGGACGGGACGCCGGTGGACATCGTCCTCAACCCGCTCGGCGTGCCAGGCCGCATGAACGTCGGCCAGGTGCTGGAGACCCACCTCGGCTGGGTCGCCGCGACCGGCTGGGAAGTCGACGGCAAGGACGCCGACTGGAAGGCACGGCTGCAGAAGATTGGCGCGCACGCGGCCGCGGCCGGCACCAAGGTCGCCACGCCGGTCTTCGACGGCGCCAAGGAGGAGGAGATCACCGGGCTGCTGTCGAGCGCGCGGCCAAACCGCGACGGCGAGCGGCTAGTCGGCGCGACCGGCAAGGCCACGCTGTTGGACGGCCGGACCGGCGAGCCATTCAAGGACCCGATCTCGGTCGGCTACATCTACATCCTCAAGCTCCTGCACCTGGTGGACGACAAGATCCACGCCAGGTCGACGGGCCCGTACTCGATGATCACCCAGCAGCCGCTCGGCGGTAAGGCCCAGTTCGGCGGCCAGCGCTTCGGTGAGATGGAGGTCTGGGCGCTGGAGGCCTACGGGGCGGCGTACGCGCTGCAGGAACTGCTCACCATCAAATCCGACGACATCCTCGGGCGCGTCAAGGTCTACGAGGCCATCGTTAAGGGCGAGAACATCCCCGAGCCCGGCATCCCTGAGTCCTTCAAGGTGCTGATCAAGGAGATGCAGTCGCTCTGCCTGAACGTGGAGGTCCTCTCCAGCGACGGCGCGGCCATCGAGATGCGGGACACCGACGAGGACGTTTTCCGGGCGGCGGAAGAGCTCGGCATCGACCTGTCTCGGCGGGAGCCGAGCAGCGTCGAAGAGGTCTGATCAACTACGAGAAGTCGGACGAACTACCCCAGGGGATAACAAACGTGCTAGACGTCAACTTCTTCGACGACCTGCGAATCGGCCTGGCCACGGCGGACGACATCCGGACGTGGTCCCACGGCGAGGTGAAGAAGCCGGAGACCATCAACTACCGGACGCTGAAGCCGGAAAAGGACGGGCTGTTCTGCGAGAAGATCTTCGGCCCGACCAGGGACTGGGAGTGCTATTGCGGCAAGTACAAGCGCGTCAGGTTCAAGGGCATCATCTGTGAGCGGTGCGGCGTCGAGGTCACTCGCGCCAAGGTGCGCCGTGAGCGGATGGGCCACATCGAGCTGGCCGCGCCGGTCACGCACATCTGGTACTTCAAGGGCGTGCCCAGCCGTCTTGGCTACCTGCTCGACCTGGCGCCCAAGGACCTAGAGAAGGTTATCTACTTCGCCGCGTACATGATCACGTACGTGGACGACGACGCGCGCGCCCGCGACCTGCCCAGCCTCGAGGCCAAGATCACAGTCGAGAAGAGCCAGCTGGAGCAGCGCAGGGATGCGGACATCGAGGCCCGCCAGGCCAAGCTAGAGAAGGACCTGGCCGAGCTCGAGGCCGCCGGGGCCAAGGGCGACGCGCGCCGCAAGGTGCGTGAGGCCTCCGACCGCGAGTGCAAGCAGATCAGGGACCGCGCGCAGCGCGAGATCGACCGGATCGAGGAGGTCTGGAACCGGTTCCGCACCCTCAAGGTCCAGGACCTGGAGGGCGACGAGCTGCTCTACCGCGAGATGCGGGACCGGTTCGGCCGGTACTTCCGTGGCGGCATGGGCGCCCAGGCCATCCAGGAGCGGGTGGGCAGCTTCGACCTGGAGGCCGAGGCCGCCTCGCTGCGCGAGACCATCAGGACCGGCAAGGGCCAGCGCAAGGCGCGGGCGCTCAAGCGGCTGAAGGTCGTGTCGGCGTTCCTCAACACCGCCAACAGCCCGCTCGGCATGGTGCTCGACTGCATCCCGGTGATCCCGCCTGACCTGCGGCCGATGGTCCAGCTGGACGGCGGCCGGTTCGCCACCTCCGACCTCAACGACCTGTACCGCCGGGTCATCAACCGGAACAACCGGCTCAAGAGGCTGCTCGACCTCGGCGCACCCGAGATCATCGTCAACAACGAGAAGCGGATGCTGCAGGAGGCCGTGGACTCGCTGTTCGACAACGGCCGCCGCGGCCGCCCGGTTACCGGACCGGGCAACCGGCCGCTGAAGTCGCTCTCCGACATGCTCAAGGGCAAGCAGGGCCGGTTCAGGCAGAACCTGCTCGGCAAGCGCGTCGACTACTCCGGCCGGTCGGTCATCGTGGTCGGCCCGCAGCTGAAGCTGCACCAGTGCGGCCTGCCGAAGGAGATGGCGGTCGAGCTGTTCAAGCCGTTCGTGATGAAGCGCCTGGTGGACCTCAACCACGCACAGAACATCAAGTCGGCCAAGCGGATGGTGGAGCGCGCACGGCCCGTCGTCTGGGACGTGCTCGAGGAGGTCATCACCGAGCACCCGGTGCTGCTGAACCGGGCCCCTACGCTGCATCGCCTCGGCATTCAGGCCTTCGAGCCACAGCTTGTCGAGGGCAAGGCGATCCAGATCCACCCGCTGGTGTGCACCGCGTTCAACGCGGACTTCGACGGTGACCAGATGGCGGTGCACGTGCCGCTGTCCGCCGAGGCGCAGGCCGAGGCGCGGATCCTCATGCTGTCGACCAACAACATCCTCAAGCCCGCGGACGGCAAGCCGGTCACCATGCCGACCCAGGACATGGTCATCGGGATCTACTGGCTCACCAGGGAAAAGGAGAACGCGCCTGGCGAGGGCCGGGCATTCGGCAGCCTCGCTGAGACGTTGATGGCCTATGACACCGGCGAGCTCGACCTGCAGGCCAAGGTGCAGATCCGGCTGACCGACATCACGCCGCCGCGCGGTTACGAGCCGCCGGATGGCTGGGAGCCGGGCCGGCCGCTGCGGCTGGAGACCACGCTGGGCCGGTGCCTGCTGAACGAGACGCTGCCGGACGACTACCCGTTCGTCAACTTCGAGGTCGGCCGGAAGCAGCTGTCCACGATCGTTAACGAGCTCGCCGAGGGCTACCCCAAGGTCGAGGTCGCGGCGGCCCTGGACGCGCTCAAGGACGCTGGCTTCCACTGGGCCACGCGGTCCGGTGTCACGATCTCGATCGAGGACGTGGTCGCGCCGCCGCACAAGCGGGAGATCCTTGAGGCCTACGAGAAGCGGGCGGACCGGGTGCAGCGCGAGTACGAGCGCGGCCTGATCACCGATGATGAGCGTCGTCAGGAGCTCATCGAGATCTGGACGCACGCGACCGCGGACGTCCAGAAGGACATGGAGGAGGCCTTCCCCCCGACCAACCCGGTCTGGATGATGGTCAACTCCGGTGCTCGTGGCAACCTGATGCAGATCAGGCAGATCGCCGGCATCCGCGGCCTGGTGTCGAACCCGAAGGGCGAGACGATCCCGCGGCCGATCAAGTCCAGCTTCCGTGAGGGCCTGTCGGTGCTTGAGTACTTCATCTCGACGCACGGTGCCCGCAAGGGTCTCGCCGACACCGCGCTGCGCACCGCCGACTCCGGGTACCTGACCCGGCGACTGGTGGACGTGGCGCAGGACGTCATCGTGCGTGAGGAGGACTGCGGCACCGACCGGTCGCTGCCGATGCGGATCGCGGCCAAGGACTCCTCGGGCGCGCTGCGCAAGCTGCCGAACATCGAGAACACCGGCAGCTTGCGC
>JBOHCP010000204.1:0-8356 GCA_050698875.1 Streptosporangiaceae bacterium
GCCGACGACGGACCCGGATCCGGACTGGGTCGCCACCGTGCGGGTTCTGATCGAGGCGGGCGCGTCCACTCGGGACATCTCCCTCTCCCCCGACGACCCCAAGCCGCCCAGCGCGACCGTTGCGGAGTTGCTCCGCGCGTACGGCGTCGGCGGTGACTAGCGGGCCCGCTGGGATCGCTCGCCAGTCGCCCGGATGGCCCGGCCGGTGACCTGCTGGACCCTCAGGCGCAGGTAGATCGGCCGGTCGCCGCCGGACACATCCAGCAGGACCTGCGCCGCGTGGCCCGCCTGCGCGGTCGAGCTGATCTTGACCGGCACGCCCGGATCGACCGCCTCCTTGATGGCGTCGCTGAGGACACGCGTCGCGAAGTCACCGTAATCTGCGGTGTCCAGCACGCCGATGGGGGCAAAAAGTATGCCGCCCACCATAACCGGATAGTGCCAGGCAATGGCTGCCTCGACCGTGGCACCGGTCAGCCCGGCCTGCCTCACGGCCCAGGCCAGCGCGGCCTGGACGAGCGCGATCCGTCCACGCCTACGACGATCCGCCCACCCGGCGCCTGCTTGTGGCTCATCTCTGCTACCCCTTCCCGCGGCTGTACCTACCGCCTTGCCCGATACCCGCGGGTAGCTGCAGGGTCCTGTTGCCGTGGGGAACGGGGACGTTGGTCCCGGTCTGGCTCCGTGGCCCGCGGCCCGGTCGCTCAGCCGACCGGCACGCGCTGCCCTGGCCGCTGCCGCTCGGCGGCCTCCCGCGCGGCGGGCATGACCACGCCGGCGAACGCGGCCAGGTTGGCGTGCGCCTCCTCCGGAGTGAGATCGCCGAACGCCAGCGTCGCCTCGACGTAGTTGACCGGTGCCTGGCTGACCTGGCCGACCAGCAGGTCACGGACCGTCTCGGCCGAGCCGACCAGCGCGGTGCCGCTGCTGAGTGCCGCCTGCAGGTCCGCCATCCCGTCGAACGCGTGGTTGCCGTTCTTGTGCCACAAGCTCAGCAGGTGCTGATAGTGCAGCGCCGCGGCGGTCTGGTAGCGATCGACCGCCTCGGCATCGGTAGATCCGATATAGACGGTCGCGGCGAAGCCCACGCGCGGCGGCGCTGACGCGGACCCGTCGACGACCGCCGCCCGGCGGTCCTGCCACACCTGCCAGTAGGCTTCCGCGGCAGCCGCAAACGAGCCGCCGTTCCACCGGCCGACGAAGCTGACATCGTTGGCGGCCGCCCACTCGGCGCTGTCGGCGTTGCTCGAGGCGTACCACAGCGGCGGATGCGGGCGCTGCACGGGCCCGACGGACAGCTCGACGTCGTAGTTCCGAAGCAGCGTGCCGCGGTGCGTCAGGCGTCCGGTGGCGAGCGCCGTGGTGACCGCCGCCAGCGTCTCGGCGTAACGCGGGCGGGCTTCGCTGGCCTCGACGCCGAAGTACGCCAGCTCGTACGGACTGACGCCGCTGCCGACGCCGACGTCCAGGCGGCCGTGGGTGAGCTGGTCGAGGATCGCGATTTCCTCGGCGAGGCGCAGTGGCTCGTACGACGGAAGCACGTGCACGAGCGCGCCGATCCGCATCCTGGTGGTGCGCTGGCTCAGCGCCGCGAGGAACAGGTTCGGCGACGGGCACACCGACAGCGGCGTCCCGTGGTGCTCGGTGACGTGGTAGTGGCTGATGCCCGCGGCCTCGGCCGCAACCGCGAAGTCGAGCCGGGCGGCGATGACCTGGCCGGCTGTCGAGGCGCCAAGATCGAAGGAGTCAAAGATCCCGAACTCCAGTGTCATGCCGTCTCTCCCTGTCGCAGCCGCCGCGCCCAGGGGGTTGGCCGTTACCGGTCGCGTGCGCATTAGCCGAGTTCATCACCTACGTCCCCGCACCGCAACGCCAGACCGCGCCGCCTGGGGCTGCGTGTCCCGGCCCGTGGTACACCATCGCGCGCTCGGACTCCGAGTCGAGGTGGTGAGCCGGTCCCTGGACGAGGACGCTCCACCCGGCACGCGCCGCGGAGTCGAAATCGTCGACCTCGAAGGCGACCCGGTACTCCGCGGGCTCGATCCCGGTACGCAGGTCCTCGTCCGTCGAGCCGTGCTGAGCGGTCCGGAACAGGATCGCGCCGTCGTGGAGCTTGTACCGATAACACCGCAGCCGAGCCACTCGCCATAGGGCCGAAGGTCACTGCCGCTCCGACCTCTTCTGCCCGGCGAGTCAAGAGCCGCGGAAACGAGACACGTGCAGGAGGTGGGTCACGTGCACGCACGCGTAGGCGACCGGCTCATCGTGGCGGGCGACCCGGGCCGGGCCGGCCTCATCATCGGCGTCCCGCACGAGGACGGCTCTCACCCGCCGGATCCTGACCGGCGCGCCAGCAGGTCGGCGACATGATCGGGAACAAAGGTCTGGGACTCCCACGGAGCGCGCACATAGCCGGTCGGCTTCGGCCGGTGCGGCACTACCACGGGCGCGGGCCGCACGTCGTGATAGCCGATCGTACTGAGCAGGTGCGAGATCATGTTGAGCCGTGCCCGTCGCTTGTCCGCGCTGTCTACGACGAACCAGGGTGCCTCCGGGATGTCGGTGTGCACGAACATCTCGTCCTTGGCCCTGGAGTAGTCCTCCCACCGGGTCATCGACTCCAGATCCATCGGCGACAGCTTCCACCGCCGCATCGGATCATCCAGCCGGGCGCGGAACCGCCGCTCCTGTTCCTCGTCGCTCACGGAGAACCAGTACTTCCGCAGCACGATGCCATCCTCGACGAGCATGCGCTCGAAAATCGGGCACTGATTCAGGAACCTGGCGTACTCCTCCTTGGTGCAAAAACCCATTACGTGCTCGACGCCCGCGCGGTTGTACCAGCTGCGGTCGAATAGCACGATCTCGCCTGCGGACGGCAGGTGCGCGACGTACCGCTGGAAGTACCAGCTGCCGCGCTCGCGCTCGGTCGGCGCGGGCAGGGCCGCGATCCTGGCCACCCTGGGATTGAGGTACTGGGTGACGCGCTGGATCGTGCCGCCCTTGCCGGCCCCATCCCGGCCTTCGAAGACGACAACCAGCCGCGCCCGCTCGGCCCGCACCCACTCCTGCAGCTTCACCAACTCCGCCTGCAGTCGGAGCAACTCGCGTTCGTAGAGCTTGCGCGGCACCCGGCCCGGGGCCCCGACGCCCGAGTTCGGCCTCGGGCTCTTGTCGTGCTGCGTCGCCATCGTCCGATCCTCCCGCACACCGTGCCAGAACGACACCGCCGAGGTTGCCGCAGACGATGGCCGGATCAGGTGGGGGAGGGGTGCGTCGCTCGCGCGGTCAGCTGACCAGAGCGGTGAGGGCAACCGGCAGGGTGACGACCAGCATCAGCAGCACGGCGAGCGCGAGGCCATATCCAGCCTGGCGGACGGGGCGAGCCGGGGCCAGCATCCGCTCCAGCCGGGGCAGCGGCACGGCCGGGGTAGCGGCGACCAGTCCGCTGGTGAGCGTCACGAGCCAGTGGTGACGGCTGGCCAGGTGCGCTCGCTCGTGCGAGAGCACGGCGTCGAGCTGCGCCGGATCGAGCACCGCCAGCGCGGCGCTGGTCAGCACGATAACGGCGGGGCGGCCGGGCACGCAGTAAGCGGCGGGCCGCGGGTCGTCCAGGACAACCGCGGGGGTGCCGGGGAGGGCACGGCCGGTGCTGCGCACGGCTTCAGCGTGCGCCCGGGTCCGCTGGCGTACCTGCTGTGTGCGGCGTCCGTCGCCATGCCTCGATCACGGCCACGAGGGTCGCCGCCGTCGCGACAGTAGCGAGGCCCAGCTCGAACAGCGCGCTGCGATACACCACCGGCGTGCACGCCGGGCCGGCCACCGACCGGCACACCACCTCGCTGAGTCCAGGCCAGGGGCGGCAGGAACCAGGCCACCGCCACGGCGCACCCAAGCAGCGCCAGCGCAGGTCTCACGACCGGGCCCAGCCGGTCAGCCTGCGCAGCACGGACTTCAGTACGTCCGACTCCTCGCCATCCATCTGAGCGACGAAGTGGCGCAGCACGGCCTCGGTGTCGCCCGCTTCGGCCATGGCCTCGCGCATCAGCCGGGCGCTGTACTCGTCCCGGCTGGCCACGGCGGTATACCGGTAGACCTTGCCGTCCTTGGCTCAGGCAAGCCAGCCCTTCCGGTGCAGGTTGTCCATCGTAGACATCACAGTGGTGCAGGCAATGGCCCGTTCTTGCCGCAGCTCGTCGAAGACCCGCGCGACATCCCGCTCACTGCGCGTGCCCAGATCCAGCTCGAGGTGGGCACACCGCTCATCGCGCCGGTGTCGATCAGCTGGCCCAGCGGCTTGTGACGGCGGAGCGCCGCCCTTGCAGACGCCCCGCACCCGCGCCAGGATCTGTCCGGGATCTGCGACTACGCGCAGCAACCCGGAGGTGGACAGCATGAAGAGCAGCCAGGACCGGTGCCCCGGTCGATCGCGTGGGCTAACAGGCGATCGCCGACGGCACAGCCATCGCGTCCAGGCAGCTCTGGGCCTAGCCTGCGCCAGCGGCTCGGCGAACCATGTCGCCGGCCCGGTCGCGGGCGTTATCGTGAGCCTCGGAGAGCGGCCGAACGCTGAGGAGTTGCGCGCATGAAGGTGGGTCTGCACATACCGGATTTCACGTGGGACGGCGGCCCGGCCGCCCTGCGGGTACGGCTTCGCGACGTGGCCAGGCAAGCCGAGCAGGCGGGCGTTGACCGGATCAGCGTGATGGACCACGTATGGCAGATCGGCCACCTTGGGCCGCCCGAGCACGAGATGCTCGAGGCGTACACCACGCTCGGCTGGCTCGCCGCCAGCACCGACAGGGTCACGCTGCTGACGGTCGTGACGGCGGTGGTCTACCGTGACCCCGGGCTGGTGGCCAAGGCGGTGAGCACGCTCGACGTGCTATCCGGCGGGCGGGCGATGCTCGGCATCGGCGCGGCCTGGAACGAGGCGGAGGCTCGCGGCCTCGGCCTGTTCTTCCCACCGCTGGCGGAGCGCTACGAGCGACTCGAGGAAGCGCTGCGCATCTGCCTGCAGATGTGGAGCGACGACGACGGCCCGTTCGAGGGCAAGCACTATCACCTGGCCAGGACGCTGAACTCGCCGCAGCCGCTGACCCGGCCGCGGCCGCGCATCCTCGTCGGCGGCTCGGGCGAGAAGAAGACGCTGCGGCTGGTGGCCAGGTACGCCGACGCCTGCAACATCCGCGATTCGGACGAGCTGGCGCACAAGCTTGACGTGCTGCGCGAGCACTGCGCGACCGAGGGACGGGACTACGCCGCGATCGAGAAGACCGTACAAACGCGGTTCGACCTGGGCAAGAACGGCGAGCACGTCGCGCAGACCATCGAACATCTGCACGCGCTGGCCGAACTCGGCGTCCAGGTCGCCCACGGCTCGCTGACCGACGTCGGCTCGCTCCGTCCGCTGGAGCTGATGGCCGAGCGGGTGATCCCGGCCATCGAGGAGTTCTGACGCCAGACCGGGTGCACGAAGGTGGCGAAGGGCACGGCCCCCGCGGCGAGCAGCCCCCGCTTGGCTCGCCGCTGCGCAGCCCGGCCGGCGACGACGTGCAAAGGCGTGGGAAGGAACCGCTGTTCCCGGGAGAAAGATGTCATGGCGGAACAGCCTGGGCCTGGACCTGTTCTCCGTCGCCGACCACCCGTACTTCGGCGATCGGCTGGACGCCTACGCCACGCTGGCGTTCCTGCTCGGCCGCGACGCGCATCGCCGGCGTGCTGACCGTGACCAACCTGCCGAGCCGCCCCGCTCCCATGCTCGCGCGCACCGTCAGCTCGCTCTCGACGCTGTCGGGCGGCCGGATCGTGCTCGGCCTCGGCGCTGGCTTCCTGTGGGACGAGATCGTCACGCTCGGCGTCCACCGGCTCGAGCCCGGCGCCGCGGTGCACGCCGTCGAGGAGGCGATCACGCTGATCCGCGCGCTGTGCGGAGGCGGCGAGCCGGTCACCTTCGACGGAGTCCGCTACCAGGTGTCTGGCGTGGCGCCGGCGGCCGAGCCCGCGCCGCCGATCTGGACTGGCGCGGTTGGCCAGCGGGCGCTGGCCGTCACCGGCAGCCGCGCCGACGGCTGGGTTCCGAGCCGGGGGTCCTACTGGCTCTGCCCGCTGTACCGCCAGTCCCGGCCGATCATCGACCAGGCCGCCGCGGCGGCGGGGCGCGATCCGGCAGCCGTCGTCACCGTGTACAACTTCGGCGGCCGCATTACTGCCGAGCCGCTGCCCGCCACCCGCGATGGGGACGGCCGCTGGATCGGCGGCTCGGCGGCGCAGTGGATCGGGGAGCTCGTCCGCGCGGTCGTGGAGCACCAGGCCGGCGGCTTCTTCTACCGCGGCAAGGATGACACGTCGCCGGCCGTCGCGCTGCAGCGGTGGGCCGAGGAGGTGGTCCCCGCCGTCCGTGCGGCGGTCGCCACGGCGTGACGGGCGGGTTACCAGCCGCGCGCCTCGCCGAGCGACACGACCAGGACGTCCGCCACCCCCGAGCCCGCCGCCGGGTCACGAGCGCGCGCGAGCTTGCGCCAGCCCCAGTCCTGGAACGCCCGCTGCGCAGCAGCCGCGGCGGGCAGCACCACGGCCGTCGCTCGCTCCTCCGGGCGGCCGGTCAGCAGCAGGTCATGCAGGGTGCTGCCGATCCCCTGGCGCCGCCATGACGCGCGCACCAGCACCTCGACGAGCGCGAAGGTACGGCCGGGATGCTCAGCCGTGACGTCGTCGGGCAGCGGCGCCGTCAGGTCCTTCCACCACGACGTCGACGCCCGGAGCGGCATCCCGGCGGCGTAGCCCACCGGATAGCCGCCGTGCCCGGCGACGGCCAGCGCGAAGCCTGGCTGGCGGCGCTGCACCAGGAACCTGGCAGGGAACTCTGCCGCGTCATCGTGCCGCAGGTACGGCGGTTCGGCGTACACCTCGGCGTGCAGGGCCGCCAGCTCCCTCACGCGCGCACCCGCCTGGTTGCCGTCGAGCAGCTGGAATGATATGCCCGGCCCGGCCACGAGGACGACGCTACCGCGGGCGCTCCATCAGCTCGACGGTCAGGTTGTCCGGTCCCTTCATGTAGATGACCTTGGTGCCCTGGCGCGGACCCGCACGGACCACCTGAACCGGATTGACCGGCTCGAAGCCGTACGCGCGTCCGGCGGCGATCACCGCCGCGATGTCGTCGACGTCGAAGCACAGGTGCAGGTGCCCGTTGTCGCAGGGCCGTAGGCCGGAGCTGGCCTTGCCGGGCGGGCTGGAATAGCAGAGCAGCTCGATGGTGTGGCCGGGCGCGCTCACGTAGCAGATGTCGATGACGCAGCCGGGCACGCCCGTCACCTGCTCGAACAGCTCGCCGCGGCAGACCACTGGGTCGCTGACCGCAAGGCCCAGCGCATCGCGGAAGTAACCGGTCACCCGGTCGAGGTCGGAGACGGTGATCCCGGTGTGGCCGACGCCGGTGACCCGCCCGGTGCGCGTCCCGGCCTGCCGAGCTGCTCCGGTCATCCCGCCGCCACCGCCACGACGCAGACGTGCGCACCGACGGCTACGTTGTCGCCCTCGGCGACACAGTGCTCGAGCATTATCCCATCGGCGGTGGCCGTCACCTCCTGGCTGACCTTCTCCGTCTCGATCTCATACAGCGGATCGCCGGTCAGGAACGCCTGGCCCGGCTGCCTGCAGAACCGCACGATGGTGGCCTCCTCCATCGTCATGCCGATCTTCGGCAGCCGCACCCGCACCCGGACGGTCACGGCCGTGCTCCCTGCCGGGCGGCTGCGATCCCGGCGGGCCGACCCCCCTTTCGCGCCCGCATCATCGCGAGCACCGCGGCCGTGATCCTGGCTTCGCCCGGAATGACGCGCGCCTCAGCGTTGGGCGCGTACGGCATGGCCACGTTCGGCGTCGTGACGCGGTGGATGGGCGCTTCGAGCGAGTCGAAGCCATGCTCCGCGACCAGCGCCGCGATCTGGCTCGCCGCGCCGCAGCACTCGCGCGCCTCGTCCACGATGACGAGGCGGCCCGTCCTGGCTACCGACTCCAGCACCGTTGTCTCGTCGAACGGCACCAGCGTGCGCGGATCGATGACTTCGATCCCGATCCCCTGCCCGGCGAGCGCGGCTGCGGACGCGAGGGCGGGCTTGACCATGCGACCGATGGCGACCAGTGTCACGTCGTCGCCCGCGCGCAGCACCGACGCCCTGCCGAACCGCACCAGGTGCTCGCCGTCCGGCACCTCGCCCTGATCGCCGCCGCGGCCCGACGGCTCGAGGAAGAAGCTCGGGTTCCGTCCCCTGATGGCCGTCTTGAGCAGGCCCTTGGCGTCTGCCGCCGTCGACGGCGTCAGGACGTTGATCCCGCCGAGGTTCATCAGCAC
>JBOHCP010000205.1:0-8337 GCA_050698875.1 Streptosporangiaceae bacterium
GCTGGGAATTCACCGCCGACGACCTCACCGACCTCCTCGCCCGCATCAACGTCCACGAGGAAGCCGCCCGCCAGCCCGTCACGCTGCCCGAAGCCGCCTGACGGGACCCCAGACGAACTTCCAGAAGATCCACCCACTAAGTGCCCGAAGAGAGTCTGCATGCCCATGCGAAGCTGTTCGTAGTCGCGGTCGACCGCGGTCCAGTGGGCGGGCTTGCGGCCCATGCGGGGACTTCGGACCCCGGCGATGATCGGGGCGATGACCTGGTCGCGCAGAACGAGCAGCGCGGCGATGGTGCGGGCGGCCTCGGGCGGGATGTGGTAACGGTGTGAGCGGCCGGGCTTGACGGCGAGGTTCTTGCCGCGCATCTTGCGGAGATCGTAAGCAGACTGGCGGATCGTGTAGCCGGCCATGCCGGTCATGCGCTGGACTGCGGCAGCGTGGCCGGCGACGGTGAACCCGTCCGGGGAGACGGCCAGGGCCAGCGCCGCCGACAGGGCGGCGCGGACGCGGGGCTTGTTCAGGTCGATGCCGCCGGCGCGGACCGCGCCGATCCGTGACGGCAGCGGCAGCTGGTCCAGCAGGCCGTCGGTGATGAAGCCGGTGTCGGCGCAGTCCAGCGCGGTGGCGAACCGGCCGGCGATCCCGGCAAGTGTGGCGTGGATGTGGGGGAAGTTGTCGAGGCCGCGGCGGCAGTGCAGCGCGCGGGTGTTGTGGACGGTTGCCTCCAGGCGCAGCACGTGCTCGCCCTTGGTGCAGGCCTTGACCTGAAGCCTCCCGAAGAGAATGCGGAACCAGGTCAGGCCGTACCGTGGTTTCCCGGCCACGATCTCCTGCGGGGGCAGAGGGTCGCCGGCCCGGTGCCGGCGGGGCCTGCTGGTCAGGCCGAAGATGGTCCGCACCGCGGGGATGTCCAGCCTGGAGCGGGTCCGGTCGATGATCCGGTCGAACAGGTCCTCCATCTGGCCGGCGTTGCGGAACAGCAGGTTGCGCGAGTACTCGGCCTGGTAGACGGTGTAGCCGTAGCGGAACCCGCTCATGCCCTGCCGTCGCCCGGCGCTGGGCATCGACACCGAGAGCGGGGTTGGGTGATGGGCCGGCTGCTACCAGCCCATGTCGCGGGCGACCTCCACCTGAGCGGTGTCGATCTGCTCCTGCGTGACCGCGGTAATGTCCGTCTGCTCCAGCCGCGTCAGCAGATCAGCCAGTGCCTGCTTCTGCGCAGGATGAGTGATCGGCACGCTGTTCAGGTCGGTGCTCATCAGCCAGTCGAACAGCACGATCGCATCAGCACGCCACAGCCTGATCTCCACGGTGGGCAGGTCACCAGCCATACCCGACATGCTCCCCGCCTACGGCACCAGCGCGCGACCCGATTGGCGGTGACCTGCTGATGACCACCGGCACCAAGATCACACTGAAGACCGCCCGCGATCTGTCAGCAGAGGTCACCTACCTGACCCGGGTGCTGAAGCCACCAACCCTGCGGGACGCGCTCGACCGGCTCGCAGACCGCGCTGTCGCCGAGTCCTGGAGCCGCCTGGAGTTCCTTGTCGCCTGCCTGCAACGTGAGGTCTCCGCCCGCGAGGCGCACGGCGGCGAGGGCCGGATCAGAGCAGCGAGGTTCCCGGCCCGCAAGTCGCTGGAGTTGTCTGGTGTTGATCTTGAAATTGATGCTGTTTACGCAGGTAGTGACGTTGCTTAGATGCTGCTCACGCTTGGATGCCGTGCTGTTGCAGGAGCCGGCGCAGGCGCAGGAGTTCCCCGTGGGTGGCGGCGAGGCGGGCGGTGCGTTCGTGGCGGAGCTGAGCGGTAAGAGCTTCCACGACAGACGCCGTGCTCGTCCGGGGCGGGTCCGGGTTTCACGGCGGGGGCTGCAGAAGCCAGGCCGCGCCGGCGGAGTCAGCCTCGGTCGGGCATGTCCTGGCGGTCCATGCCGATCTGCCGTCCGTCCCGGCTGGGTCCGCCAGCAGCGGAACTCATGACCACAACTGTCTCCCATGCCTGCTGCCGCCGGTCCGGTCCTGCGACAAGGGCAACGCCTCGTCATCTCAGGTCAGCTGCCCGGACTCCACTTGCAGGCGCAGGTAGAACTTGAATCCGTCCCGCAGCCAGCCCGGTTCCAGGTTGTCCCAGCGCACCGCGGTGTTGCCGCGGCTTTCGTGCGGGCGGCGCGGGATCCGCGGGTCGAGCTTGAGCGACCAGATGTCGTGCTGCCACCATGCGGCGTCGCTGTAGCGGAGGGCTAGCCGGCTGACCAGCGGGCGCAGCGCGATCTCGGCACGCTGCCGGCTGGCCGCCGAGGCCATCCGGCCGTGCTCGGCGTGGAAGACCCGGCCCAGGCGGTCATCCACTCGCTCAATGACAAGTCTGCGAACGAGCACACCTCCGGGCGCCGCCGCAACCGGCGGTTGCCGCCCACCGGTTCCACTGGCTGGCGTGGAGCTGCCGTTCCCCCCTGGCCTGGCAGACGGCGATCCACCAGGCGATCTCCCGGCGCATCGGAACCGGCAGCGCCCCGGTGCGCAGCCGGGTGCCCCGCGATCCGGCCATGAACACCCCGGCCAGCGCGGGATCGGCCGGGTCGAGGACCGCCGCGGCGAACGCGGCGTGCAGGCCCTCGGCCAGGACCGCTTTGCGTCAGGCGGTCAGCCGTCCCCGCAAGCTGCGACGTGCTGGTCGGCGGCGGATCACCCATTAGCGCTGTCTCCGCTCCGGCCACGCCGGCCTGAGCACCATGACCGCCAGTCCGCCACGGCGGCGAGTTCCGCGTCGTCTGGCTCGGTGAACTGCGGGTGCACCACGACGGCTCGCCGCGGTCGCAGCGCGCGGGCCAGCAGCACGAAGGCCTCAGCCGCGACCGCCGTGAGCAGTACCCTCATCGGCCGCCCGGCGGTGCCGGGCCGCGACCGCCGCGCGCGCCGCGCGCTGGTCGGGGTAACCGGTCAGGTCGGCCGCGGGAGACCTGCGCGGCGAGCCAGTCCGGCGGGCCGGCCGAGCGGACATTTACGGCCAGATCGACCAGGCCAAGCACCAGGTCGGCGTCGCCGTGATGGCGGAGGTCGGCGTGCACGAGTGCCGAGGCTAGCCCCGGCCACGTGATCCCGGCGACTTTCCGTGCTATCACAGTGACAAGTCTTCGTGATCATGGAGTGAACCCATGCTGATCGGCTCCCTGCTCGTGGCGGGCACCACGTCGGACGCCGGCAAGTCGGTGCTCACCGCCGGCATCTGCCGGTGGCTCGCGCGCCAGGGTGTCCGGGTCGCGCCGTTCAAGGCGCAGAACATGTCGAACAACTCGATGGTCACCCCAGCCGGCGCCGAGATCGGACGCGCGCAGGCGATGCAGGCAGCGGCCGCGGGCGTGGCCGCCGAGGCCGCCATGAATCCCGTGCTGCTCAAGCCTGGCGGCGACCTGACCAGCCAGCTCGTGGTGCTCGGCCGCGCGGTCGGGACGGCGGACGCCGCGGACTACTGGACCGACGACGCGGCCCGGGCCAGCCTGCTGGTGACGGTGCTCAGCGCCTACGACGACCTTCGCTCGCGGTTCGACGTGGTGGTGTGCGAGGGCGCCGGATCGCCAGCAGAGATCAACCTCCGCCGACGCGACATCGTCAATATGGGCCTGGCCCGGGCCAGGCGCCTGCCCGTGATCGTGGTCGGCGACATCGACAGGGGCGGCGTGTTCGCTGCGTTGTACGGCACGCTGGCCCTGCTGGATCGCGACGACCAGGCGCACGTCAGCGGCTTCGTGATCAACAAGTTCCGGGGCAGCGGGGACCTGCTGACCCCGGGCCTCCGCCAGCTCACCGACCTGACCGGGCGCCCGGTTCTCGGCGTGCTGCCCTACCTCGCGCGCACCTGGCTCGACGCCGAGGACGCGGTCTCCGCCGACGGCGGCTACGGCGAGCCGGGACGCCCGGCCGCTGGATCCACGCTGCGGGTCGCCGTGATCCGGCTGCCGCACGTTTCGAACTTCACCGACGTCGACGCGCTCGCCCTCGAGCCCGGCGTGACGGTTAGGTTCACCGCCAGCGCGGCGGGACTAGCCGACGCCGATCTTGTCGTCGTGCCCGGTACGAAGGCGACGGTCAGCGACCTCGCCTGGCTGCGCGGCCGTGGTCTGGATGCGGCCCTGGCGGACCGGGCCGCCGCCGGCCGCCCGATCCTCGCGATCTGCGGCGGCTACCAGATGCTCGGCACAGTCATCCGCGACGGCGTGGAGAGTCAGTCCGGTGTCGTGCCGGGCCTGGGCTTGCTCCCGGTAGCCACGGGGTTCGCGGCGGCCAAGACGCTCGCCCGGCCGGCCGGCTATGCGGGCGAGCACTACGTCACCGGCTACGAGATTCACCACGGGCTCGTCGATGTCCGCGGTGGCGACCCGTGGCTGACCAGCGAGCCGCACGGTCGCGGAGCCGCGCTCGACGGCTGCGCTGCGGGCGCGGTGCGGGGAACGCTCTGGCACGGGATCCTGGAGAACGACGCCTTCCGGCGGGCCTACCTGCGCGAGGTCGCCAGCCTCGCGGGCGCAGCATTCAGCCCGGCAGCCGACACGTGCTTCGAGGCCGCCCGGCAGGCCCAGTTCGACGCCCTCGCGGACGTCGTGGCCGAGTACCTGGACACCGCTGCCTTGCTGGAGCTCATCGAGCACGGGCCCGCGCCCGGCTTGCCGGTGCTGCGGGCCGGGCTATGACGGTCGCTGGCCGCGCCGCCCGGTCCGGCCGGCGCGGATCCAGGACGCGCTCGTCGCCGCTGACCATCCGGCGGCCCGGCGGATGCTGCCGCGGCTGTGCGGCCGCGACCCGGCGGGCCTGGATGCCACCGGGATCTCCAGGGCCGTCGTGGAATCTGTAGCCGAGAACAGCAACGACGCGATCGTCGCCCCGCTGGCGTGGGGAGCGCTGGCCGACCCGGCCGGCCTGGCGGGTCGACCGGGCCGCGAACACGCTCGACGCCATGGTCGGCCACCACTCGCCGCGCAACGAGCGGTTCGGCTGGGGCTCGGCGCGTCTCGACGACGTCGCCACCTGGGCGCCCGCGAGGGTCACCGCGCTGCCCGCCACCGCCTTGGTGCCGGGCTGGCGCTCGCCACTGCCAGGGCGGCGGGTGACGCGGCCCGAGCCCGGCGACATCGGCGTCGCAGGCTCCCGCCTGACCCCGACGGCTAACCTGGTAACCATCGGCCGCAGCGACCCAGGCGGGGCCGAGCCGCCCGATCACGACCAGGCCCTGGGGTGTTCGTCGCGCCGGACCGGGAGGGAGCCGAGCGATGCCAGCTGAGCGGCGCCATGAGTCCGAAGACCTGGAGGACTTCGAGGTCCTCGACTCGTTCGACACCCTGGCAGGCGCGCCCGGAGACGATCCGCTCGACCGGGGAGTCGCTACCCCGGAGCGCTGGTCGGCCGGGATGAGATTTGGCGCTACCGCCGAGGAGCAGCATGCCGGCGAGTCCTTCGACCAGCTGCTCGCCGAGGAGGAACCGGACGACGGTCTCGAGCCCGAGGATGATCGCCCGGACGGCATTCGCTGGGACGGGAATGCGTCGGATGACGACATTGCGAGGTTTGCAGACGCTGACGGCCCCGATCCGCGAGCGGGCAGGCTCATCACCGCGGACGACGCCGAGGCCGTCTATCCGGCCTGGGACAACGACGCCACTGCCCGTGACGTGGGCATCGATGGCGGCGGCGCGACCGCCGAGGAAGCCGCCCTGCACTATCTGGAGGACGGCGACACCAGATCGTGACGCGCAACGGGCGCTCGATCCTGACGACGACGCGGGCCACGTCTCGCTGTCCTGGCCGGGCCGAGTCCGCCCGAAACCGCACCCTCGCCGTGGCCGATCGCGTTAGTCTGCTCAGCGCAGCGGCTGCGCGCCAGGCGGCACGAGGGCCGGCGCTGAGGCTGCGAGCGGACGCACCCGGAGGTGAGCATGGCTGAGCGACTCGCCCAGCTACGGCCGGTGCTGGCTCCGCTGGCCGTCGTCGTGGCAGCCGCCGTCGCGGTGCCGCCGCTGGCTAGCGACGCGCGGCACTACGCCGTCGTGCAGGCGCTGCAGTTCGTGGTCTTCGCGGTCGTCGCGCCCGCGCTGCTGATCCTCGGCTGGCCTGGCTGGCTCACCCGAGCCGGCCAGCTCAGGGCGGTCCGGCCACTGCGCGCCGACCGGGCTGGCGTCCGGGCCGCGACCGGCCTGCTGCCCTACCTCGCGCTCGTGATTACCTGGCGGCTGCCGGTCGTGCTGGGTGCGCTCGCTCGCTCTCCTGCACTGACGGCGCTGGAACTGGTCACGCTCCTCGCGTCGGGCGCCGCGCTCTGGCGCGAGCTCACCATACCCGCGGCGCCGGCCGGGGATCCGCTGCCGCGGCCGCTGCGGGCCGCGATGGCCGCGGTCCCGATGTGGACGATCTGGGCGATCGCCTACGTCACTGGCATGTCCGGGGCTGGCCTGACCCTGACCCGCGCCACAGCGGGCGCCCTCAGCGAGGCTGCTGACCGGCAGCTCGCCGTCGCGGTGCTGTGGGCGGTCCCAGCGCTCTGCTACGTGCCCGTTGTGTTCGTCATGATGATGAGCTGGATAGGTGACCGGGAGAACCCGGACGCCGAGGTTCGCCGGATTATCTCTGCCGCGGCCGTCCCTGCTCCCGGCACCGAGCCCAGAGCGCCGCGAGGCTGGCGCTCGCCCGGCGGCTAAGGCCTACTAACTAAACACCCGCGGCTTCGGCCGCCAGCAGGACGGCGCTCGCCATCTCGCGCAGTTCCACCCGGCGGATTTTCCCGGTCGCCGTGGTGGGATAACCGGCCACGAACACCACCCGCCGCGGCCGTTTGAACGACGGCAGCCCGGCCCGGCTGAACGCGATGAGCTCGTCCTCGGTTGCGGTCAGCCCGGGCCTGAGGACCACGTAGGCAACCGGCTTCTCGAGCCCGTCGCTGTCGTGCCCGGCCACCACCACGGCCTGTGCCACCGCAGCGTGCGCGAGCAGTCGCTGCTCGACCTCGGCAGGCGACACCCACATGCCGCTCGCCTTGAGCATGTCACCGGTCCGGCCGAGGCAGGCGTAGTAGCCGTCGGCGTCCCGCACGTAGGTGTCACCGGTGCGCAGCCACTCGCCCTGGAAGACCTGCCGGGATGCCGCGTACCGCGACCAGTACCCGGTTGCGGCGGACTCCCCGCGGACGAGCAGCGTGCCGGGCGTGCCGGCGGGCACGTCACTGCCATCCTCGGCCACGATCCGAAGGTCATAGCCGGGAACGGGCACGCCGGTGGTGCCCGGCCGGATCCGGCCGGGCGCGTTGGACAGGAAGATGTGCAGCATCTCGGTCATGCCGAGGCCGTCGAGAATGTCGATGCCGAAGTGAGCGGTCCACCGCTGCTGCAACGCGGCCGGCAGCGCCTCGCCGGCCGACGCGGCCAGCCGCATACCCGCGAGCACATCGGCCGGAAGCTCGGCGTTCAGCATGTTGGCGAAGAACGTGGGGCCGGCGAAAAACAGCGTCGCGCCGAACTTCTGCGCCAGCGCGGTCAGCTTCTCTGGCCGGGCCGGGGCCGCCTCGAGCACCGCGGCCGCGCCCGCCGACAGCGGGAACAGGATCGAGTTGCCGAGGCCGTAGGCGAAGAACCCCTTCGCCGCGGACAGGCACCGGTCGTCGGGCCGGATGCCGAGCACCTGTGCGCCGTAGGTCTCGCAGACCACGGGAATCGAGCCGTGCCGGTGCATCGCTCCCTTCGGCAGTCCCGTCGTGCCTGAGGTGTACAGCCAGAAGGCCGGCGAGTCCGGAGAGGTCTCATACACCGCCTCGTCACGCGGCCCGGCGGCCAGCTCGGCGAGCAGGTGCACCGGTACCGGCGGGTCGGCGGCAGGCTGCACCGCTGTATCCGGTGGGGGCGGCGACCCTCCGGACCCCCCGAGAATGATCCCGGCCAGCTCGGGCGCGGCGCCGGCTGCCTCGGCTGCCGGGCCGGCGAACTCCGGCGTCACCGCCAGCAGCCTGGCCCGCGAGTCACGCAGCAGATCGGCGACGCCGTCGGCGTGCAGCATGGTGGAGACCGGCACCGGGATGGCGCCGATGCGCATCGCGGCCAGGTAGACCGTGACGAACTCCGGCGAGTCGGCCATCAGCATGAGAACGCGCTGCTCGGGCTGCAGGCCCGTCGCGCGCAGGCCGGCCGCGGTCCGGCACACCCGGTCGTGCAGCTGGCCATACGTGAGATCGCCGGCCTGGCCGGTCAGCGCGGTGCGGTCGGCGTCCCCGGCGGCCAGCCGCCGGTCAAGCAGGTACTCGCACGCGTTCAGCCGCTGCGCCATTGCCAGTGCACTCCGATCCTGGCCGGCCGGT
>JBOHCP010000206.1:0-8334 GCA_050698875.1 Streptosporangiaceae bacterium
CTTCACCGGCCACCCCAGCCTCGCCCTCGACACCGCCTGCACCCTCTACCTCGCCGACACTGGCGAGCACCCGGAGTAGCAGCCCGAACCCCTCAAGGACTTATGCGGGCCTGCACTAGTAGGCAGCAGCACTGAGTGACGTGCTGACTGGTGCCGTTTTTTGGCGCTGCTGGTTAGCCGGCCATCGCGGGCCGGGCCGGTGTGTCTTCCCGGTCGATTGCAGCGACCAGGGTGACCATCTCGGAGTACCGGCTGGACTTGCCGCGCCGTCGTGCCCACGACGGGGTGCACATGCCGCAGTCGCAGTGACGGGCGGGCTGTGGCGCGTTCTCGCCCAGCACTGAGACTTTGCGTGCTATGCGCACGCAAAGTCTCAGTGCTAGCTGGCCGGAGGCCGCCGAGGCTGAGCATGGCCAAGGCGATGAGGGCGGGGGGTAACAACGACCGCGAGGAGCTTCGCCGCCAGCGTTACCGTGGCGAACGCTCTCCAGGAGCACAACTTCACCACCGAGGACCAGCTTTACGGCGGTTGGGCGCAGACCCTGTTCACCGGGCTGGCTCAGGAGCGCTGGCAAGCGTACGAGTGGCTCGCCGCCGGACATCACGGGTCTGACCAGGCCTACCTCGAACAGCAACGGGTGACAGAATCGGCTGTCATCGCGTGCCAGCGGCATCCGGGGCACGTAGCAGCCGGAACTATCAGTGCTATTACCGCACGGACGCAAGGCGCTAGCCCAGTGCGGCGCGCAGATCCTCGATCAGGTCGTCGCATGACTCGATCCCGACCGACAGCCGGACCAGGTCCGCGGGCACTTCGAGCGGCGATCCGGCCGCGGACGCGTGCGTCATCCGGGCCGGGTGCTCGATCAGCGACTCCACCCCGCCGAGCGACTCGCCGAGGGTGAACAGCCGGGTACGCCCGCAGACCGCCAGTGCCTCGTCTGCCCCGGCGCGCAGCCGGAACGAGACCATCCCGCCGAATCCGCGCATCTGCTTCACCGCCACCTCGTGGCCGGGATGCGACGCGAGCCCTGGGTAGTACACCACGGCGACGGCCGGGTGCGCGGTGAGCACGTCGGCGATCCTGGCCGCGTTCGCGCAGTGCCGGTCCATCCGGACGGCGAGGGTCTTGGCGCCCCGCAGCGTGAGCCACGCGTCGAACGGACCGGGAGCCGAGCCGACCGCGTTCCGCAGGAAATAAAGCCGGTCGCCGAGGTCCGGGTCGGCGACGACGACCGCCCCGCCCACGACGTCGGAATGGCCGCCGATGTACTTCGTCGTCGAGTGGACGACCGCGTCGGCGCCGAGCGCCAGTGGCTGCTGCAGGTATGGCGAGGCGAAGGTGTTGTCGACGACGAGCAGCGCGCCGGCGTCGGCCGCCAGGTGGCGCAGCGCGGCGATGTCGGCGATGGACAGCAGGGGGTTGGTCGGCGTCTCGACCCAGACGAGGCGCACCGGGCGCTGCGCAAGCGCGGCACGGACCGCCGCGATGTCGGCCATCGGCACCGGCAGGTAGCTGAGGCCGGTGCCCGCGAGCACCTTGTCGAACAGCCGGAAGGTGCCGCCGTACGCGTCGTCGGGGATCAGCACGTGGTCGCCGGGCCGGCACACCGCGCGGATGAGGCAGTCGGACGCCGCCATCCCGGACGCGAACGCCAGGCAGCGCGCGCCGCCCTCCAGCGCTCGGAGGCACTCCTCCAGCGCGCCCCGGGTCGGGTTGTCCGTGCGCGAGTACTCGTAGCCTTCGATCCAGCGCGCGGCCTCGCCGAGCTCCTTGCCGCGCAGCCCGCCGACGCCGTCCTGCTTATAGGTGGATACCTGGTAGATCGGCGGCACGACCGCGCCTGTCGCCGGGTCGGCCTGCTGGCCGGCGTGGATCGCCATGGTCTCGAACCCGTCGTGCTGCATGCTGGGCGCCCCCTTGGTATCGCGGGCCAGGCGCCCATCTTAGGCGGGAACGAGGCCGTCTTCCGGCGCAGCCTCAGGCAGCGTCCCGCACTGCCTAACCGGACTCGCCAGACAGGAAGGTAAGTACGTCCTGCCGGGTGATGACGCCCGCCGGCTTGCCGTCGACGAGCACGATCGCGGCGCCCGCGTAGCCGAGCGCCCTAGCCGCGACGCTGACCGGCTCGCCCGAGCCGACCATCGGCAGCGGCGGCGACATCAGTCCGGCTACCTCGTCGTCCGGCGCCGCCTTGCCGGTGACGAGCGCCTCCAGCAGGTCGTGCTCGACGATCGAGCCGATGACCTCGGCGGCCATGACCGGCGGCTCGGCGCTCAGCACCGGAAGCTGGGACACGTCGAACTCGCGCAGGCTGCCGATCACGTGCCGGACCGTGTCGGTCGGGTGAGCGTGCACGAACGGCGGCAGCCCGCGGTGCTTGTGCTCCAGCACGTCGCCGACCCGCGGCTCGGCCGTCTCGGCCGTCAGGAAGCCGTAGTCGGTCATCCACTCGTCGTTGTAGATCTTGCCGAGGTAGCCGCGGCCGCCATCGGGCAGCAGCACCACGATCACGTCACCGGCGGCGGCCTGCCTGGCGACGCGGAGCGCGGCAACCACAGCCATTCCGCAGGATCCCCCGGTCAGCAGCGCCTCCTCGCGGGCTAGCCGCCGGGTCATGAGGAACGAGTCCGCGTCGCTGACCGCGATGATCTGGTCGCAGATGCTCTTGTCATAGGTTTCCGGCCAGATATCCTCGCCGACACCCTCGACCAGGTACGGCCGGCCGGTGCCGCCTGAGTACACCGAGCCCTCCGGGTCGGCCCCGATGACCTGGACCCTGCCGCCGGAGACCTCCTTGAGGTAGCGCCCGGTGCCGGAGATCGTGCCGCCGGTGCCGATCCCGGAAACGAAGTGCGTGACCTGCCCGTCGGTCTGCGCCCAGATCTCCGGGCCGGTGGAGTAGTAGTGCGAGCTGGGGTTCTCCGGGTTCGCGTACTGGTTGGGCTTCCAGCCGCCTGGTGTCTCCCTGGCCAGCCGGTCGGACACCGAGTAGTAGGAGTCGGGGTGGCTGGGCGAGACGGTCGACGGGCAGACGACCACGTCCGCCCCGTACGCCCGCAGCACGCTGATCTTGTCCTGGCCCACCTTGTCCGGGCAGACGAACAAGCAGCGGTAGCCCTTCTCGGCCGCCACGATCGCCAGGCCCACGCCGGTGTTCCCCGAGGTGGGCTCCACGATGATGCCGCCGGGCCTGAGTTCACCCGAGCGCTCGGCCGCCTCGACCATCCGCAGCGCGATCCGGTCCTTCACCGAGCCGCCGGGGTTGAAGTACTCGACCTTCGCCAGCACCGTCGGACCAGCTCCGGCGCCCGGCAGCCCGCGGGTCACCTTGCGGAGCCTGACCAGCGGCGTGTTCCCGACCAGGTCGATCAGGGACTCGTGGACCTGCATGGGGATGGCCGCCTTTGCCGTGGTGGGACACCTTTTTATCGACGGTATCCCACCACGCCGGCCAGCTCGGCAAGTCCAGATCCGGGCCAGAGCCACCCGCGGTAAGCGGTTACTTGGTGATCACGGAGACTTTGCGTGCACATAGCACGCAAAGTCTCCGTGTAAACGGGATGGGCGGTCAGGACAGGCCGACGATCTGCCCGTCCGCGTCGAGGTCGATCCTGGCCGCCGCCGGGCTGGTGCCGAGGCCCGGCATCGTCCGCATCTCACCGCAAATCGGGTAGATGAAGCCGGCCCCGACCGATGCGCGCACCTCCCGGACCGGCAGCGTCCACCCGGTGGGCGCGCCTTTCAGCGCCGGGTCAGAGGAGATGGACAGGTGGGTCTTGGCGATGCAGACCGGCAGGTGACCGAAGCCGGCGCGCTCGTAGGTGTCGAGCTGCTTGGCCGCCGCCGCGGAGTACTCGACCTGGCCAGCGCCGTAGACCTTCGTGGCCACGGTCTCGATCTTCTCCCGCAGGCTGGCAGAGTCGGGGTACAGCGGCTGGTAGTGCGACGGCTCGGCGGTTGCCTCGGCCACCGCCTCTGCCATCTCGACAGCGCCGGCGCCGCCGTCGGTGAAGTGCGTGCTCACCGCCGAACGGGCGCCCATTTCGGCCGCGATTTCCCTGATCGCCTGGTGCTCGCTGGCGTGGTCGGCGGGGAAGGCATTGATCGCGACGACCGCGGGCACGCCGTGCAGCCGGATGTTCTCGATCTGCTTACGCAGGTTGGCGGCGCCGGCGATGACGTCGTCCGGGTTCTCGGCGAGCAGGTCCTCAGGCAGCGGCCGGCCGGCCACGATCCGGTACTTGCCCGAGTGCGCCTTGAGTGCGCGCACCGTGGCCACCACGACCGCCGCGTTCGGCACCAGCCCGGAGGTGCGGCACTTGATGTTGAAGAACCGCTCCGCGCCCATGTCCGCGCCGAAGCCGGCCTCCGTCACCAGGTAGTCGCCACCATGGATTCCGATCAGGTCGGCGACCACCGAGGAGTTGCCGGTGGCGATGTTGCCGAACGGCCCGGTGTGCACAAGCACCGGCGTGTTCTCCAGCGTCTGCATGAGGTTCGGCTTGATCGCGTCGCGCAGCATGACGGCCATCGAACCCGCGGCGCTGAGCTGCTCGGCGGTGACCGGGGTGCCGCCGGAGGTGTAGCCGATGACGATCCGGCCGAGCCTGCTGCGCAGGTCGGCCAGGGAGGAGCACAGAGCCAGCGTGGCCATGACCTCGGAGGCCGCGGTGATGTCGAATCCGGTCTGCCGCGGCACGCCGTCGCCGCGGCCGCCGAGCCCGACGATGATGTTGCGCAGCGCCCGGTCGTTCACGTCAAGCACCCGGCGCCAGGTGATGTTGTGCTGGTCGATGCCGAGCGCGTTGCCCTGGTAGAGGTGGTTGTCGATCATCGCGGACAGCAGGTTGTGCGCCGCCGTCACCGCGTGCATGTCGCCGGTGAGGTGCAGGTTCAGCACCTCCATGGGCACTACCTGGCTGTACCCGCCGCCCGCGGCCCCGCCCTTGATGCCGAACGTCGGGCCCATCGACGGCTGCCGGATCGTCACCGTGGCCTGCTTGCCGATGCGGTGCAGGCCCTGGCCGAGCCCGACGGTCGTGGTGGTCTTGCCCTCGCCCAGCGGGGTCGGGGTGATCGCGGAGACCACGACGTACTTCGCGACCGGCCGGTCCGCGAGCTCGTCGATCGCCGCCAGCTTGACCTTCATGACCTGCTCGCCGTACGGCTCAAGGAGATGACTGCCGATGCCCATCTCGGCGGCCACGTCGTCTAGCGGCTTCAGCAAAGCCGCCCTGGCTATCTCCAGGTCGCTCGGGAATGCCATCGTCCCTCCGCAGGTCGGCCGAGCCCAGCTGACAGTCCCGGCGCTGGTTTAAGGCTGCGGCACCAGGTCTGGTCTCGACGTTGGGCGCAGGCACAAGGCCTTATTCCGCGCTCTGTTACCAGGGACAAACCTCGTGACTAGCCCGTTCTGCCCCGGGGGGGGAGCCACGGAGGCCACGGGTTTCATAAGCTGCTAGCCAGTAACAACGGACGTGTCCCAGGGAGTCGTCATGCCGGAGGCAGTCGTCGTCGCCACCGCCCGCTCGCCGATCGGCCGGGCCTTTAAGGGATCGCTCACCACGATCCGCCCCGATAACCTGACCGCGCAGCTGGTCACCGCCGCACTGGCGAAGGTCCCGCAGGTGGATCCCGCGCAGATCAGCGACCTCATCCTCGGCTGTGGCCTGCCCGGCGGCGAGCAGGGCTACAACATGGCCAGGGTGGTCGCGGTCATGCTCGGGTACGACTCGCTGCCCGGCACCACCATCACCCGGTACTGCTCGTCGTCGCTGCAGAGCACCCGGATGGCCTTCCACGCCATCAAGGCCGGGGAGGGTGACATCTACATCTCCGCCGGCGTCGAGTGCGTGAGCCGATTCAGCAAGGGCAGCAGCGATGGCCAGCCGGACACGAAGAACCCGGTATTCGCCGCCGCCGAAGGCAGGGCGACGGAGATGGGCAAGGGCGGCTTCACCTGGGCCGATCCCCGCACCGACGGCACCATCCCTGACATCTACATCGCGATGGGCCAGACCGCGGAGAACGTCGCCCAACTGCGCGGGATCAGCCGCGCCGAGCAGGACGAGTTCGGCGTGCGTTCCCAGAACCAGGCCGAGAAGGCACTGGCCAATGGCTTCTGGCAGCGGGACATCACGCCCGTCACGCTGCCGGACGGGACCGTGGTCTCCGCCGACGACGGTCCGCGGCCCGGCACCACGCTCGAGAAGGTGGCGCAACTGCAGCCGGTGTTCCGGCCGGACGGCACGGTGACCGCGGGCAACTGCTGCCCGCTGAACGACGGCGCCGCGGCCGTGATCGTGATGAGTGACACCAAGGCGGCAGAGCTCGGCATCACTCCGCTGGCCCGGATCGTGTCGACCGGCGTGACCGCGCTGTCACCGGAGATCATGGGCCTCGGCCCGGTCGAGGCGTCCCGGCAGGCGCTCAGCAGGGCGGGCATGACGATCGACGACGTCGACCTGGTGGAAATCAACGAGGCATTCGCCGCGCAGGTGATCCCCTCCTACCGGGACCTCAGCATCGATATCGACAAGCTCAACGTTAACGGCGGAGCCATCGCCGTCGGCCACCCGTTCGGCATGACCGGCGCGCGCATCACCTCGACGCTGCTGAATGGCCTGCAGTTCCATGACAAGTCGATCGGGCTGGAAACGATGTGCGTGGGCGGCGGGCAGGGCATGGCCATGATCTTCGAGCGGCTGGGCTGACCGCCTCATCCGGCCAGGCCGCGGCGGCGCGCCGGATGAGCGGGATGGGGCCGGTGATGTCGTCGTCCGCGTCCGGGGCGAGCAGGCCTGGCCGGCATCGTGCCGACGGCGACGTGCAGCGCGGCCGAGCCGCTGGTCGCCGTGCGGTGGCGCTACGACCCACTTGAGGCATGGCATGCCTAATCGCCCCGTTCGCCGGGCTCGGCCCTGGTGCGGTCAGCCACGATGGCCGCTTTGTCCGGAAGATGGCCAGCGGCTCGCCGGCGCATCGAGGAACGTCCGCCTCGGGGGTTGTCACGCGGCCGGTGGTGGTGCACTCTCGACTGCAAGGGCTACCGTCACGTCGGAGGTGCGACTTGTCCCTGACCCACTCTCCGGAGATGCACCAGAACCTCATCGCCCGCATCCCGACAGTGACAGGACTCCAACTCCGAGAGTGGTTCAGCCGGATTGAGTCCGGTCCCGCGTTCCTGCGCCGCACCGAGCGCGCGCAGTGGCTGTCCGACGAGCACGGCCTCTCGCACGGCTACGCCAGCGCGATCGTGCATGAGTATGAGGTGCGGCGCCGCGCCAGGCTCAACGGCGCCTAGCGCGCAGTTGTGGACATCGGTCGCGCGGGCGGCTTCATCGCCGCCAACCCGCGGGCCATTCTGGCTACCACCAGATCCGATGGCCGTCCGCAGCTGTCCCCGGTAGTGGCGGCGGTCGACGCGGACGGCCGAGTTCTGATCAGCACCAGGGAGACTGCCATCAAGGCGAAGAACCTGGCGCGCGATCCCAGAGCGTCGCTGTGTGTCATGAATGACGGCTTCTTCGGCGAGTGGCTGCAGGCAGAGGGAAACGCGGAGCTAATCCACCTGCCCGACGCGCTGCCACTCCTCGAGGACTATTACCGGCGGATCTCCGGGGAGCACCCGGACTGGGAGGACTATCGCGCGGCCATGAGGCGGGACAGGCGGCTGATCGTGCGGATCACGATCGACCGCGCCGGGCCCGACGTCAGCGGCTGACACACGGCCGAGGTCAATGCCGGGAATGCATTGACGTGGCTGGGCTATGTGTTCAATGTGGCGCAAATGGTCGTGTTCTCGTTATGCCGCCGACTGCGGAACGGCGGGCAACGCGGCTGTTACTCCCCAGTAAAATGACCGATGAACGCGGCAAATCCGTCGGACGAATGACGGGCAGGCGTCGTCCCAGTGCGCGTTACAGCAGGTCAGCGGTACCCCCGGTCGGAGTCGAACCGACACTGGGGACCCTTTTAGGGGGCCGGCCTCTTCCCTTGGGCTACGGGGGCGTTGCGATGATACCCCGCACTCACCTGACGGCTCCAGACAATGAAATGAGGACGGCTGGGTTGTGACCGCCTTGTCAGCTTTCTCATCTGTGCGATGGTTCGCAGTGATGCTCGCTGTAACCGATGTGCCATTCTTATTACGCTCAGTAATCCGTCGTCGATGGCCCGGCGTGGCGGTCAGGTCCGCGTCGTAGCCGCGCCCGGTGCAACCGGCGCCGGCCGAGCGCCGGCCGAGCGCCGGCCGCGGCTGACGGGAGCAGCCCGGCTAGCCCGGCCTTCCGCACATGGATGTAGATCAACTCTGTGACTCGGTGCCGGGC
>JBOHCP010000207.1:0-8312 GCA_050698875.1 Streptosporangiaceae bacterium
CGTCTATCGCCAGGCGGCCGTCGCGAGCCCGCACGTGACCGCCGCCACGCTGTGCGGTCACGCCGGGGCGGGCGGGCCTGGCCTGGCCGGCGCGTCCGCATCCCTTCGCGTGCTGCCCGCCGCGCCGGCCGCCAGCGCGTCCTGGCCGCAGTGCTCCCAGACGCAGCTGAGCATCACCGCGACCGGGACCGGTGCCGGACTGGGTCATATCGGCGTGCTGTTCACGCTGCGCAACGCCTCGTCGGAGAGCTGTCGGCTGCATGGCTACCCTGGCCTGCAGCTGCTCGGCAGCGGCGGCCAGGCGCTGCCGACCACGGTGCTGCCCGCGGTGACCGGGGCCTACCTGTTCCCCGCCGTCGTGCCGCACTGGGTGGCGCTGCAGCCAGGCGCGGTGGGCAGCTTCGATCTGCAGTACGGCGACAATCCGGTGGGCGCGGCGGCCAATGAGCCGTATGCGACGGCGTGTCCGGCGGCGACACAGGTCGAGGTGACGCTGCCGAACGCCGCCGACCACGCGGTAGTGCCCGCCAGTATGGCGCCGTGCGGTGGCCAGGTGCTGGTCTCCCCCGTCGTGCCTGGCGCGCAGTGGCTGGCACCGTAGCCGCGCCGCGCGGGTGACAGACTGGACAGATGCGATATGTCATCCTCGGGGCCGGCGCGATCGGCGCCACGATCGGCGGACGGCTAGCCGAGGCGGGCTGCGACGTCGCCCTCGTCGGGCGCGGTGAGCACGCCGCGGTCGTCAAGCGGAACGGGCTCGTGCTGGCCATGCCGGATCGCGTCAGCCGGCTGGCGATTCCCATGCTCACCGTGGACGAGCTGCGGCTGGATGCGGCCGACGTCCTGATCCTCGCGGTCAAGTCGCAAGACACCGCACAGCTGCTGAACCAGCTTGCCGCCGCCGGTGTCGGGGACGGCGCCTCCGTCGGCGACATCCCCGTGTTCTGCGCGCAGAACGGGGTCGCCAATGAGGACGCCGCGCTGCGGTGCTTCAGCCGGGTGTACGGCGTGTGCGTCAACCTCCCCGCGACGCACCTCGAGCCGGGCGTCATTGAAGCGGAAGGCTCGCCGGTGAGCGGCGTCCTGCAACTCGGTCGTTACCCCGCTGCCCCACCCGACGACCTGGTTCACGCGGTGGCCGCGGACCTGGGCCGCAGCGGGCTCACTTCCTTCGTTCGCGCTGACGTCATGGCGTGGAAGCGCGCCAAGCTGCTGTCGAACCTCATCAACGCGCTGCAGGTGCTGTGCATCGGCGCGTTCCAGTGGCGGGCGCGCGCCGACGGCGCCCTCGGCGAGGTCGTCGCCCGGCTGCGGGCCGAGGGCAGCACCTGCTTCGCCGCCGCCGGATGGACCGTGACGGACCCGGCTGCCTACCAGGCCGAGGCGGGCGGTTTCCGGATCCTGCCGGTCGGAGGCCGGCCGCGCAGCGGCGGGTCGACCTGGCAGAGCGTCGAGCGCGGGCTGCCAACGGTGGAGACCGACTTCCTCAACGGCGAGGTGGTCAGGCTCGGCCGGCTCTACGGCGTGCCGACGCCGGTCAACGCCGCGGTCCAGGCCCGGATGCGGGAGATCACCCGGCGATCGCTGGCCCCGGTCAGTCTCGAGCCTGCCGACCTGCTGGTGGTCTGAGGTGCGGCGGCGGAGCTTCCGCAGCCTGGCAACGGACTCGACATGCTGCGCGCGGCCGCCAGATGATGAGCCCACAAGCCGCAGGCAGACCTTTCCGCCCGAGGGAGTACGTCTGTATGGATACCCGACCCGTCTACACCCTGAACTCGAAGCCGGCCGTCATTTCCAGTCACGGCGAGGCAGTGGAGCGCGCGCGAGCGCTGCGGGACCGGCTGCGCGAGCGCCTTCCCTTGGGTCAGCAGATGCGGCGACTCCCGGACGAGACGGTCGCGGACATCCTGGAGTCAGGCCTCTACGGCGTCATGAAGCCGAGCCGCTACGGCGGCTCCGAACTGGGCACCGAGAGCATGATCGACGTCACGATTGAGCTCGCGTCCGCCGATCCGTCGACGGGCTGGGTGTACATGCTGTGGACCGCGCACATGTGGATGCAGGCGATGTGGCCGGAGAAGGCCATGGACGAGATGTGGGAGAACCTGAACGGGCTGGCCTCTTCCGTCGTCTCCACCAGCGGCAACGTGGTCGCCGTCGACGGCGGCTACAGCTGGACCGGGCGCGGCTTCTTCTCCTCAGGCGTCGACCACTGCAACTGGCTCACCGCGCTCGTTCCGATCTTCCGGGATGGCGAGCGCGCGGAGATGCGGTGGCTGCTCGTCCCCCGCGAGGATCTCGAGATCATCGACGACTGGCACACCCTCGGCCTGCGCGGAACCGGGTCCAAGACCGTGGTGTTCAACGACATTTTCATTCCCGAGTACCGGACGATCACGCGGCTTGCCGTCGCCGCGGGCGAGGCACCCGGCCGGGAGGTGAACACGCATCCGATGTATGCCGCGCCCGAGCCGGCGAACTTCACCGGCGCGATGTCGGTGCCGGCGATCGGCGCCGCGGTGGGCCTGGTCGAGTTGTTCCGGGAGCGTCTGGGCTCGCGGATCCAGATTCCGGAGGACACGAACAGCCCGTACCTGCCGGAGGGGATGTCACAGACGATGGCGCGGCTCGCCAATGCCTCCGCCACGATCGACTCGTGCCGGGCGCTCATGCTGCTCAACGCCCAGCGGTACGCCCGGCGGCCGGTCAGCCAGGTTCCGATCGAGGAGGACATGCGGCTGCGCCGTGACATGACGTTCACCGCGCAGCAGGCGCGCCGGGCGGCGAATGTCCTCTACGAGGAGTCCGGCGGGAGCGCCCTCTCGGAGAAGTCGCTGCTCCAGCTGTTCTGGCGGGACACCAACGCGGCGGCCGCACATCGCGGGCTCATGTGGGACTGGCAGAGCGAGATGTGGGCCAAGGCCGCGCTCGGGCTGCCGATGCCGCCGCTGACCTAGCCGTGCAGCATTCTTCCGCTGCTGTCCAGATCGGCCTGCGCCGATCGTCATCATGGCAGTGAGGCGGAAGAAGGGCACAGCAGTGAAGTACATGATGTTTGCCTGCACCGACACCGAGCCGGACTCCGACACCAGCAACGTGCCGGACATCGATGACTGGGTGGCAGAGAACGACGCGGTCGGCAGGCGGCTGCAGGGCTTGGTGCTCGCGGCGGTGTCCTCGGCGACCACCGTGCGGGTGCGCGACGGCCAGGTGCTGCTCTCCGATGGCCCTTTCGCCGAGACCAAGGAGGTCATCGTCGGCTTCGACCTGCTTGAGTGCGCGGACCTCGACGAGGCGATCGAGGTCGCCCGCACGCACCCCATGGCGCGCAGCGGCCGCATCGAGATCCGGCCGCTCGCCGACTTCGAGCAGTAGTGCCTCAGCCAGGCCGGCGGGCGGCAAGGACGGCCAGGACGGCGCCAGCCAGGTAGCAGGCGAGCGCGAGCGCCCACAGCCCGGCCATGATCATCGAGCTGAACGGCCGACCATAGGTGACGAAGCTGGCTCCGTTGAACCCGGCGCCGATGATCGCCAGCGCGCCGAGCACCGCGACCGTCCGGCCGCCACGGCGGCCCTTCCGCCAGGTCAGCGCGATGGCCGCGAATGCGGCCACGACCAGCGCCAGGCCGAACACGACGTGCGCCGCGACCCAGGCTGGCCCGCTGGAGATCGCCCAGCCAAGACTGGTCGCCGATCCAGCGAAGTAGTTGGCGGCGTTCGCGCCCGGATGCCGGATGGGGAGGACGACATAGACATTGACGACCATGCCGAGCAGGTACTGGATCAGCAGGAGCAGGCAAGCAGCGAGATTGACCGCGAGACCCCGGTTCATGTCCGCCCTCCGTTGACGAGATCGCGGCCGAGCATATCCGCCTGCGATGCCGCAACTGCGGCCTATCGGGCAACGGCGCCATCCTCATGAGACCGCTCACTCTGGGTAGGTTCAGGCCCGCAGCGAACGCGGTGGGACTCCGGGGGTGGGCGGAAGTTGTCCGAATCGGCAGCCATCGTGCTGGGCCTCGCCGCCGCGTTCGTCCTCGGGATCGCGTCGGTAGCCGACCAGCGCAGCACCAAGCGGGTGAAGACACGCCGCGCGCTGTCACCGAGAATCTTCCTCGACCTGGCCCGGCAGCCGCTATGGCTGGCGTCGATCGGCGGCACGGTGATCGGCTTCGCCCTGCAGGTGCTAGCACTGCGATACGGTCCGCTCGCGCTCGTCGAGCCCCTGCTGGTCTGCGACCTGGTGTTCGCGGTGCTGATCAGTGCCTATCTGACGCACCAGTATGACCCGACGCTGCTCGGCGGCGTCATCGCCACCGCAGCCGGGGTGGCGGGCTTCCTGGTTATCGGCCGACCCACCAACGGGCAACCCAGCGTCGGATTCCTGGTCGTGCTGCCGCTGGCTGCCGGGCTCGCCGCCGTGGTCGTCGGGTGCCTCGCGGTGTCCCGGCGCAGCGACAGCCTCCGGCCGCTTGCCCTGGCGCTGGCCTGCGGTATCTGCTACGGCGTCGCGGCCTTCCTGATTAAGCTCGTCGTCTCCCACACCGGCGGCGGCCTGCTGGGAATCCTGACAGACTGGCCCATCTACACCCTGGCCGTCGTCGGCCCGCTGGGCTTCCTGCTCAACGAGAACGCGTTCCAGACCGGCGCCCTGATCGCACCCGTGATGGCGATCATCACGGTCTGCGACCCGCTGATCTCGATCGCGCTGGCCGCCCTGTGGCTGGACGAGAAGCTCAGCAGCACGCCCGCTGGGGTCGCGGGCGAGGTCGTCTCGCTGATCGTGATGACCGTCGGCATCGTCGTCGTGGCCCACCGCTCGCCGCACCTGGCACCGGGAGCGAGAACCCAGGCCCAGCGCTGACACCGCGCGGCCGGCCGCGGTCGGCCGAGATCGCAACTAGCCCGTTCCCGCACGCTCTGCCTTGAGCCGGCCGTGACGGAGCGATCGCGGGCGCGGGACTCGGCACGGAGGCCGCCGCCCGCTGGCCGCCGACTACCAGGCGTCGCGCAGGTAATGAGGTCTGGACGTCAGCCGGCGACCCCTTGGCCGCGCAGGAGTTCTGGTCGGCCTAGCGCCTGGCAGGCTCGGGATAGCAGGTCGGCACGGCACCGATGACGGCGAGGCTCTCGACGAAGAAGTAGATCGTCTTGAAGAACTCGAGCAGGCTGCCGTCCTCGAGCAGGATCTTCCGGTACATGACGGTGCGCTGAGCGTCGTAGCCCTCGTGCAGCGCCCGCCAGTCGGCATAATCCATGCCGAGCACGTAGGTGGCCGCCAGCGGGTCGTCGGGTCCGATGATCTGGCAGTCGGTGACCGTGCCGCCGCCCCACCGGACGACAAGATAGGCCGGCCCGTCCCCGAACTCGGCCGGCAGGTCGCGGCACCCGAGTGCCCACGACGCCGGGTACATGCTCTTGATCAGCTCGAAGAAGTCCCAGTACTCCTGCAGCTTACCCGCCTTCGCCTGCTCCGACGGGCCAGCCACGAGGGCGTCACGGACGGCGTCGGCCCACTCCTTGCTGAAGAACCTCGGCTCGGTCATGGCTCACCCACCCGCCAGCTGCGGCTGCACGAACTGCAGCATCTGCTCGATGTCAGGAGCTAGGTCGATGCCCACGTCATTCAGCTTGCGGCGCAGCTGCTGGAAGAAGAGCATCGTCACCTCGTCCTCGGTCCAGCCGAGCGGCTCGAAGTAGATCCGCCGGCTGGCCACTCCCGCCAGCGACAGGATTGTCCGCAGCGTGTCGTGGATTTCATTGATCATGGTCGGGTCCTTGCGAACCGCGTCCTGCAGGTAACGCATGCCACCCTGCACGTGCCGGGACTCATCCCGGCAGGTCGCGGTGAAGCCGGTGTAGTAGGCCGGCAGGAACCCGCGCCAGCGCGCGTAGGACAGCGTGACCTTCATGACCGACAGAGCGAGCACGCCCTCGATCCACAGGAAGTAGGTCGTGCCGTAGCGCACCCGCGCCCGCTCGTCGTAGGGGTTCCGCCGCAACTCGTCCGCCTGGTAGGCAAGCAGCCCGAAGGGTCCGACGAACGTTTCCGATACCCAGGGGAACGACGCGTCAAGTACGCCCATGATGTCGTCGCCCGGCATGCCCACCACTTCGCGGTAGAACCTGTCGAAGAAGACCGTGTGCCGCGCCTCGTCCTCGATCTGGGCGGCGATGTGGATCTTCTCCTCCTCGCTGGCGCCGATCATGAACACCGGCAGCTCGATCTCGACCTGCCGTTCCCCGTGGTGGAATCCGGATGAGATGGCGATGAAGGACTCGCGCTCGTCCGCGCTCATCTTCTCGGTCCAGTCGATCTTGTCCTGGGTGAAGTCGAGCTCGTAGACGTCCCAGCGCTGCTTGAGGTACTTGCGGTACAACGTGGTGAAGTCCGGCAGCGATTTCAGGTCCTTGTGCACGTACTCGATGACGTCGTCAATGTCGACCTCGCCCACCGCCTGCAGGTCGGACTCCTCGATCTGGTGGACCTGCTCGTCGGTGAGCGCGCGGGGACCTTCATGGAGCACAGCCGTGGGGCTCTTGCGGTCATTCATGCGGCAATCTCCTGCCTTGTCGCGAGCACCCAGTCGGGGCTCTATCCCTCGTATGCAGCTATCTCGGTCAGCTCGCTCGCGGCGCTCTGCGGTGCCAGCGCAGCCACCAGGCGAGTCAGCAGCGCGGCCCATTCCCTATCATCGACCGCATGCAGGTCCGGCGTCAGCAGTGAGCTGCCCAGGGCCAGCAGCAGGCAGAAGTGTGCGAGTGCGGCCGGTGATATCGCCGGGTCAAGCTCGCTGCCCGCCTGCCCGGCTTCGACCAGGCCGGCCAGCCAGTCGGCGCGCTCGGCCGTGTAGTCCCGCATCGGCCCGGCCACGTCGTCGTCCCGGCGCGCCGCGATGAGCGCCTCCACGATGAGGTAGCCGCGGGCGTCACCGCGATGCGGCAGCGACCGGCCGGCCTGCAGCAGCAGATCCGCGACCGAACGGCCGGGATCGGCAGTCAGGAGGTCGGCGAGGACTCGCCTGCCGTGGGCGCGCAGCGCGGCAAGCAGCAGCTCCCCCTTCGACCGAAAGTGCGCGTACAACGCGCCATTGCTGACCCCGGCGGCCGCCGCGATATCGGCCACGCGCGTGCCGTCGTACCCGCGCTCCGCGAACACATCGGCGGCGGCGCGCAGCAGACGCTCGCGTGTCTGGTCCGCCGTGACGCCAGCAATCCGGCCCATGGCGATATTAAAATTCCCTTCATTTGATTGGTCAATGACTGCAGGCCATGAATTCGCCGCTCATCGGGTGCTGGGCACTCGCGACACGACTACGCACAGCTATGAATTGAGTGCTGAACGTGAGACAGTGCCGGTGGCTCGTCGCTCCCGACCAGCCACCATCACACAGCAGCTAGCGACCGCCGGGAGACGGATCGTGCCTGACGCCGATGGTGTACGCGGACCGGGCCCATCGGGCTGCCCCGCGGTCCGGCACTTGCTGGCCGCGCTGCAGCAAGCACTGACCCTGCCCGCTCCCCGTCGCCGAAGCGACCGGCTCCCGTATCTCGCCCTGCTCGAGCAGCGAGCGAGCGTGGCCGCGGCCAGCATCGGCAGGCTGCTCGCCGACCCGCGCAGCGGGGAACTCGATTTCCTGTCCGAGGGCGACCACATCCTGCACCAGATTGCCGATCTGCCGCCCCGCAGCTACCGGCACGAGCCCGAGTAGTGCAGACGCAGCCCGGCATCTCGACGGGGCCGCTCCGCCAGGTGGCACAGAGCCGGGAAGATGACAACGTGACGCCGACGTCGTTCGTCCGATCGGCAACCAGGCTGGCTCCGGTGCCGTTCGTACCGGAAATCAGCCTGTACCAGGCTGACGACATCTACGCGCTCTGGGAGCAGACCGAGCGTCACCTCGGCCGATCCGGGCTGTCGCCGCCATTCTGGGGCGTTGCCTGGCCCGGCGGCCAGGCACTAGCCCGCTACCTGCTTGACCACGCGACGCTGGTGACCGGTCGTACCGTCCTCGACTTCGGCTCCGGCTCGGGCCTGGTGGCGATCGCGGCTGCCAGGGCCGGTGCGGCCCGCGTTGTCGCGTGCGAGACCGACCCGCTCGGCCTGGCTGCCATCGGGCTGAACGCGGCAGCCAATGGCGTGCCACCGCCGGCCTGCGTTGACGACGTCCGGACGGCCGGCCCTGGCCCGGACGTTCTGCTGGCGGGCGACGTCTGGTACGACCGAGAGCTCGCGGGCCAGGTCTGCGCCCAACTCAGCGCAGCGTCGGCTGCGGGCGCCCTCGTGCTGACCGGCGACATCGGCCGGAGGC
>JBOHCP010000208.1:0-8301 GCA_050698875.1 Streptosporangiaceae bacterium
CTGTCCGGGGGCCGGCGCCGTCGTCGGTCAGCAGCATCTCGTGGAGGTTGATCGTGCCGCCGGCTGGCAGCACGCTGAACGCGTGCCTCGCCAGCGCGAGGCAGGTCACTGGCCGCCAGTCGTGGAAGATGTTGGACAGGAACACGGCGTCGTAGCCCTGCGGCCAGGGGTCGCGGAACATGTCGGCGGCGTGGCAGTCGATCCGGTCTTCGAGTGCGCGCTTTTTGACATAGTCCGGGGTCAGCTCGCAGACCGCCGGGAGATCCATGATGGTGCACCGGAGGCCGGGGTGGCGTTCGGCGAGGGCGATCGAGAACACGCCCGAGCAGCCGCCAACGTCGAGCAGGCGGCGGGCCGAGGCGAACAGGTCGCTCTGCGCTACTCCCACGGCGGCGGCCGCGGAGTGGCTGTGCATGTACGCCGTCATGGAGGCCGCTGCTTCGGGCGACAGGCGGCCGCTGGCCCACCCGTCGACGCTGCGGTCACCATCCCCCTCGGGCATCTCCCCGGCTGGGTCCGGCGTCGTTAGCGCCTCCCGCAGCCGCAAGTGGAGCGGGGTGCCCGTCCGCATCTGGGCCCAGACGCCGGCCCAGGAGAACGGGCTCGACGGAAGCAGGTGGTGGCGGGTCGTGTCAGTGACGTGGTAGCGGCCCCCGCGCGGGACCAGGTAGCCGAGCGACGCCAGCAGGGCGAGTACGGAGGCCAGGGCCCGGCCGTTGAACCCGAGCCGGGCCGACAGCTCCTCGGTGGTGCCCGGCGCAGCCGCGATCGACACGAGGATGCCCAGCTCGTCAGCGACCAGCAGGGCCGGCATCCAGGTCGGCGAGAGGTAGATCTCCCAGACGTCCCTGGTGTCTGAGCCTGGCACCGGCAGGTCGCTCACGGTGACTCCTCCATCGGCCGGATCGGGGTAGCCCGCGGCGATCCGCGCTTCTGCAAGCACCATAACGGCGCAGGGTCGCCCGGCCCAGGTCCGTCTTTCAGCTACCGGCCGGCCTCGCCCGTCGATGCGGAGGCAGCCTGAGCTTCCGGGGCTGCTGCTGGCTGCCCGGCCAGGACCCGATCCAGCACGCTGGTGTCGCCGCGGATCTCGAGGCCAAGGTCGGCTGCCTGGGCGGCGGAGAGGCCGCCCGCGAACAGGCGGAGGATTAGCTGCGGCTGACCAGTGAGGGTGAGGTCGGCCGCGGCGGCGGTGCCCGGCCGGGTGTGAATCGTGCCGCCGGATACCTCGATGACCGCGGGACTGCAGGCGGCGCGCAGCCCGATCGACGCCGGCGGCCCGTCAGGATCGCGATCCTGCAGGAAGAAGGAGGCCGGGAAGGCGAACCAGTGGCCGCGAAACTGATCGCCCTCGGCGGGCTCGATCATGTACCTGATACCCCACCGCCCGATGGCGTCGAGGACCGGCAGCAGTTCTGCGCCGGCCTCGGTCAGGCGGAACAGCGTGGTCGCGACCGGGGGCGGGGCGTCTTCCCGCCGGATCAGGCCCGCCGACTCCAGCTCCCGAATCCGGCTGGCGAGCAGGTTCGTCGCGATTCCCGGCAGGCCCTCCTTCAGGTCGGTGTACCGGCACCCGTCGCGAATCAGAAGCTCCCGGATGATCAGCAGCGTCCACCTGTCGCCAACAACGTCGAGCGCCTTGGCGATGGAGCAGTACTCGCCGTAACTCCGCATACCCGGAGCATAGCCAGCCGGCAGTTTAATTCCAAGTCTAAATACTTGACTTTTTCAACTAATCGATGGAAGCATCTCAGCCATGCGGGATGGGGAAACCGCAGTTAGCGACGAGGAGGCACCGCAATGTCCGAGCAGATCGTCACGGACCGCACAGTCGAGGCGCTGAAGGTCGCGGGGGGCTGGCCTGGCGCGGATCGCGCGACGCTGGTCACGCTCGCGACCGTGCTCGCCGCGACGGGCGCCGACGAGGACGGCTTCGCATACTTCGCCGCGCTGGCGGCCAGCCAGCCTGATGAGGCACTGCCGCGAGCGCTGGCCGGCTACTTCCAGGTGCGGGCCGGCGCGGACATTCCGGCCGGGCTGGTCAGGCTGGACGACGCCGCAGGCAGGGACCTCGGCCCGGCCCAGTACTATCGCGGGCTTGCCCTCGCGGGACTGCCGGCCGGCGCCGGGCGCGCCGAGCAGGCCATCGCCGACCTGGAGTTCGTGCTCGCGATCCGCGACCAGTTCCCGAGCCCCATGATCCGCGCGGTCTACCACGGGCTGGCCGCGGCGTATGCCGCAGCTGGCAAGGACGAGCTGGCGGTCAGGGCGGCGGCGGACTCGGGCCTGACGTCAGCTCCGGCGGAGGCGCGGCTGGAGTTCGGCGGCGCCTGGATGACCGCGGCCGACGGGTTCCATATGAGTTCGCCCAGCATCGTCGAGGTGGCGCCCGGCGTCCAGGTGGCGCACGGCTACGACTTCGCCGACTTCGCGTTCGTCAGCACCGCAGAAGGCGTCGTGGCCATAGACGCTGGGACGGCCGAGGGCCGCGTCCGCGCCGCGCTGGCCGACGCCGGCATCGACGCCGGTGACGTCACGCACGTGATGCTGACGCACGCGCACTTCGACCACGCCGGCGGCATCCGCGCGCTCGCCGGCCCGGCGACCCGGGTGATCGCCCAGGCCGGATTCGCGTCCGAGCTGGAGCGACAGCTCGGAAACGTGTTCCCGTTCCGCTACTTCACCGGGAACGGGGCCGGCTTCGGCAGCAGCGACGCGCATCCCGCGCCCGATGGGATAACCGTGGACCAGCCCGTCGCGAGCGTCACATCGCTGTCGGTCGGCGGGACACAGTTCGTCCTGTACCCGACTACCGGCGGAGAGACCAGCGACGCGCTGATGGTGTATCTGCCAGCCAGCGGCGTCTTGTTCACTGGCGACGTGATGATGCCCTACCTCGGCGCGCCATTCTTCGCCGAGGGCTCGCCGGACGGCCTGCTTGACGTGCTGCGGCTCATCGCCGAGCTCAGCCCGCGCGTGCTGGTGCACGGCCATCCCCTGCTCACCGAGCTGTTCACCGTCCAGGCCGTGCCCGGCCTGCTCGCCGCGCTCACCGAGCTTCGGGACGTCTCCCTCGGCCGCATCCGCAGCGGGCAAACCCTGACCGATGTGCTCGACGCCAGCCTGCTGCCCGAGACGTTGCGGGCGCACCCGGTTGCGGTCGGACCGTATCTGGCCATCCGCGAGCACTTCGTGCAGCGGCTCTACCACGAGCACTCCGGGTACTGGCAGCCCGACGGGCAGGGCCTCGAGCCTATCGGCCCGGCCGACCGGGCAGCCGCGCTTGACCTGCTGGCCGACCGCAGGCCCGAGCAGTTCGCCACGGTCGCGCGGACCCTGCTCGGGCAGCGCGACGCGGCGCTCGCCCTCGAGATCGCGAGCGCCGGCCTGGCCAGGCACCCGGAGGACGCTGACCTGGCGCGGCTGCGCACGCAGGCGCTCTACAGGCTGATGGAGCGTCACCAGCTCCAGGACCCGTTCCGGTTCCTCATCTACGCCGAGCTCGCCGGTGTCGAGCTTGGCCCGGTCGCGTAACCGTCGCCAGACGACGCGGGCGTTGCTGCAACCCCGCTTACCATCCGGGCGGTCGCGTCGTCGCACCGCGGCCGCGGCAGGCTGACCGGCCACTGGTACCGGCGTTCCCCCGCAGGGAGAGGAACGGACCTTTTCGATGAAGGTGATCGGCGTCGAGGGCTTTGTTACTCCACCACAGCCCAGGCTCGGAAAAGCCGCGGTCTGACGCAACGAGATGTGGCCGCGGCGATGGGTCTGAGCGTCGGGCGCGTCTCACAGATCGAGCGGGGCGGGGTGACAAGCGTTGAGGTTCTCGGCCGATACGCAGACGCGGCCGGCGGCCGGCTGCGCGTGGTCATCGACTTCGGCGACGAGCTCATCGCTGTGTGAACGGCTGGAGCGATGACCTAAGCGTGTAGGTGCAGTTCGCAAGTCGGCAGTGTGGCCGACTTGGAAACGACCTAGATGCGTCATGCACGCGCGGCTGCTGGGCAGCCCGCCGCCCGACCAGCGGGGAATTGCCGTCACGTGGCAGCGGCTGTCCGCAAGCTCGGTGCTGACCTGCGGGTACCTTGACACCGACTTCTGGTGAGCCACTGCTGGCGTGTTCACCTGCGCGATCTCGGAGTTAGGCGCAGTGCGTGAGCGAAGCGAGCCTTTACCGTGCCAGTGGATCCCGGCCCGCCGTCATCGGCCGGAACGCGCGCCTGCATCAGGGTCTGCATAACTTGTCCAGCCTGCTGACCGTCGCCCAGTTGCGCGCCGTTCCGGCCACTGCGGCCGAGGTTGGTCCGTCCGTCCTGGCGAGCACCCGGCGCGGTTCGCTGCGCGGGTACCCGTCGGGGGTGGCCGGTAGACCGTGCGGCCGAGCACCTGGGCCTCGTCCCGGCTGCCTCTCGCCCGCGCGTGCCGCTCTGCGTCGGCCACCCAGGCGGCCAGGCCGGGTCGGGGCACCTCGGGCAGGAACACCGCATGCAGCAGCTTGGTATCCGTCTCACCCGGATACGGTTTGTCGTACACGCAGCGGGCACGCTCAACTCGCGGCAGCCTGGTTCACGAGCGCCATTGCTTCGCGCCGCTGAAGACTGCGGCCAGCAGACGTAAGGTCTTGATCCCCCGCGCCGGTGGTGCCCCGGTGAGGATCACCCCTGGCGAGTTATGCCTTGGCCGGGCGAGACGGCCTGCTCTTCACGAGCCGTGGTGCCCCAGTAACTCTGCAGCTCCTCCCGGAACCGGGTCTGGATTCCCGCAGTCGCGGCAGCTGACCTGCGGGGGAGGGCTGGCGCGCCTGGAGGGACTCGAACCCCCGGCCGGCTGCTTAGAAGATCGTCGGCCAGCCTTCCGTGACTAGCGCAGGCGCAGGTCAGAGCCATGAGGGGCTATCCATGACTGACCGAGGGACGCCCAGTGTGACCGCCTGATCGGGCACGCAACGGGCACGGAGCCCGCCTTGGCCGTGGTTGCGCACGGCGGAGAATTCGGTGGCAAGCCGAGCCTGACCGGAGGGAGCGTTAGTTAGCGACTGAGGACAGCAAGCGGCGCGGCAGGCGGTTGATGCCGTTGGGACGCGCGCGCCGCAGAATATGCCGAGGGCCGGTGCTTCGTTGTCGGCGAAGGCTGTGCTAGCATGCAGTCGACGTAATAGCGTCGACTCCCGTGGGAGAATAGTTGGTAGCGGTGCAGACAGGTAATCCTCGACGACGCCGACCCCATGGCGAATTAAAAGCAGCGATGCGGGACTACCTTTCGAGTAAGGGCGGGCCCGCGTCGATTAGCGAGATTAAGGCAGCTATCGAGTCCAAGGTAGGGACAGCACCAGACTCGTCGTACCGCAGCGCCTTACAAGACGAACGCTATTTCGAGCGAGTAGCCCGTGGTATTTTTCGCGTTCGGCAGAGTGCATAAATGATTCGATCCGAAGAGTCGCTCATTCAGCTGACGCTATCGCTCGGCGCGGCTAACTTCGGAGGCCCTCTGTCGTCAGCTGAGGTGCAAACGTGCCGATTGGCGGTAGGTGCGGCTGCGCCGCTTCCAGCTCAGGTAACCGAGGCAAGGTCAGGCATCCTCGCTGGTGGGGATCCGCTGGGCGATGCATTCTGCGATCTGCGCAATCCATCGATTCGGCGAGCTAGTGGCGCTGTCTACACGCCACAAGAAATCGTCATGCCAATGGTGCACTGGACCTTGGATCGCGAGCCCTGCCGTGTGATCGATGCAGGCAGTGGTTCGGGCCGCTTCCTGGCCGAGGTGCTGCGCCGACGCCCAGATCTAGAGGCCGTGGCTATTGACGAAGACCCTGTTGCAACATTGATGACTAGAGCGATGTTGGCGGTGATGAGGATACCAAACGCTCATGTTATCCAGGGCAACTACACAGCATTGCAGCTTCCGTCTGTCAGCAAGCGCACTGCCTTCATAGGTAATCCGCCATACGTTCGTCATCATCAATTGACCACAGAGGTAAAGGTGTGGGCGCAGGGTGCAGCCTCTCGCCTCGGTTTGAGCATCAGTGGTCTGGCAGGCTTGCATGCTCACTTTTTCCTGGCGACAGCGGTCCACGGCCAGCTAGGAGACGTTGGCTGCTTTGTCACATCAGCTGAGTGGCTGGACGTTAACTATGGAGCGGTTGTACGGTCACTAGTGGCCGGCCGACTGGGTGGGCGATCGCTGCATGTCATCGAACCCAAGGCTCTGCCATTCCAGGGAACGCAGACGACAGCGGTCATTACAACCTTTGAGATCGGCAACCAAGATGACATTGTCCGGCTGCAAGATGTGGAGTCGGCCGATGAACTCAAGGACTTGGCTACGTCCGGCCAACCGGTGGAGCGGGCGAGACTACAAGAGTCATCGCGCTGGACTGGCCTGCTGCGATCATCCGCGAAAGTCCCGGCTGGCTTCATTCAACTCGGAGAACTCTGTCGCGTCCACCGCGGCGCCGTGACCGGCGCGAATGCGATCTGGGTACTCCGTCACCAGGTTGACCTACCCGCCTCAGTGCTGTATCGATCGATCACGCGAGCGCGTGAGCTATTTGCTGCCGGGTCTGTATTGGCGGATGACCAGCATCTTCGTCTAGTGGTGGATATCCCCTCGGAACTTGACGATCTAGACAGTCACGATCGGGACAAGGTCCATCGCTTCATCAAGGCTGCCAAACAAGCCGGTGCAGATAAGGGCTACATCGCAGCTCACAGGCGATCCTGGTGGTCGGTCGGCCTCACTGCTCCCGCCCCGATCCTAGCTACCTACATGGCGCGACGTTCACCAGCGTTCGTTATGAACGCTGCAAAGGCTCGCCACCTCAACATCGCCCATGGCCTGTACCCTCGGCAGAACCTTGACGCTCGTACGCTTGAACGGGTCGCTCAGGCACTCCGCATCGGTGCTCCGAGTGCTCATGGCAGGGTCTACGCAGGCGGCCTGATTAAATTCGAGCCAAGGGAGATGGAACGCCTGATGATTCCTGATCTGAGTACTCTTACGAGCCATGAGCCTCTCACCCCCGAGATGGACGCCAGCTGAACTTGCATTCAGTGTTGAGCGAGCTGTCCGCATCTTCCGCGATCAACGGCTGAGCGAAGCCCGCGACGACTACGCCTCTCACTTCGAGGAGGCCCGAAGCGCCGTCGAGGATCTTCTCGAGCTGACAACCGACCTCGCTACGCTGCGCCAGATGGGGGGCAGGGCCATCATCGATGGCGGCTACCTTGAGGCCGTTCGTTACCTTGCGGCTCCCCCAGTATCGACGGACGACCTCGAAACGCTTAGTGGCGTAACGGAAAGCCAATTCGCTAAAGCCAACCAGTGGCTCATAGTTGTCGATACCATTATGACGTATATCGACTCCCAGCGCTTTCCTTGGATCGTCGATAATCAGGAACCTACAGAAGCGGAACGCCATGCGGCCGTAATAGCTACAGCTGCGCAGATCGCTGCCCGACGTATTCTCACCGCTCGGGCCAACGAGGCAAAAAGAAATCAGGAGGACCTCGTCAAGCAGGCTCTTCGAGGCACCGGGTTCGAAGAGGTCAGGGCTCGCGAGGTCAGATCATCCGGGTCTTTCCCTCGGTCGGGTCAGTATTGTGGAGAGAGCAAAGTCGGCCACAAAAAAGCCGACATCGTGGCTGGTCTACGTGATGAGCGAATCCTCGCTATTGAGTGCAAGGTTAGTAATTCCAAAGTGAACTCCACGAAGCGAATCGGTAGCATCCGCCAAAGCTAAGGACTGGACCGAGGACTTTGGCAGAATAGTAATCGTTCCGTGCGCCGTGATCGCTGGCGTCTACAATCCGCAGAATCTGATTATGGCCCAAGAGCGAGGGCTAACCATCTGGTGGTCACACGATCTTGCGTCGATGATGTCATGGATAGATTCCATATCCCCCAAGCAATGAACTCGCACAGCGGCTTGTGCGTTCTTATGCAACTGGGCCGAGCCCAGCCCAAGGCGATGCGACGTTACCCAGACGGCCAAGTCTCACCTGGACTTGGCGGCGCGCCCGCTCATGGGGAACGGCCATCGGAACGCGTGCTGTCGCGGTGACTGCGGCTGGACAGGCGAAGGGCAGGCGAAGGGCCGAGGAGTTGCGGCCGCCCGGTGTGCGCTAGGTGTGCGCTCGTCGGCGCTGGAGCCGCAGTCCCCGCGATCAGGCCAATCCGTCTAGTTAGGCTCCTATACCACCAGTAGTTGCTGGTCTCAACCGGTGGAAGCAATTGAGCTGAGGTCGTCCCCGGAATTATCGGCGAGGAGAAGCTCTGCGAACACTTCTGCTGGCGTCCTGAAAC
>JBOHCP010000209.1:0-8299 GCA_050698875.1 Streptosporangiaceae bacterium
GCCTGGAGACGCTCGCGCAGGCGCGCCGCGCGCCCAGGTCGGCCACGCCATCGGACCGGCGATCGACAGCCTCCGGCACCGGAGTCCCGCTGCACCAGGCGGCGGACACCCGCGCGCTGCCCGCTGCCACGGTGCGCGCCGCCGCACCAGCCACCTGGCTGGTGCCAGGTCCGTCCCCGGTCACCACAGCTCGACAATAGTGTGGCGCGTTCCGGGAGTCACTGGCCGCGAGGCGAGCCGGGCGTTGCCCCCGGGCCGCCTAGTGGTGCAGCCGGACGCTGTCGATGATGGCCAGGCGTGAGCGGTACCCCCGGCGAGGCCCCGACTTCTCGTCCTCGGCTAGACCCGGGCGCCGAGCCGGTCGGCGGCAGTCTTGGGCGTGTGCCGGACGTCGCCCGGCTGGCCCATGACACGGCGCCAGCAGGCGAACTCCAGCAGGATGCCATCCGGGTCCTGGAAGTAGAACGAGCGGACGAACACGCCGGGATGCAGCTCCGCGGCCACGCCGAGTTCGCTGTCGTCGTGGTCGAGGATCGGGCTCACGCGCACGCCCTTGGCCTTGAGCCTGGCGCGGTACTCGAGGAACTTCTCCTCAGGCACGTTGAACGCGACGTGGTTCATCGACCCGATCGCGCTGGTCCACTCCCCGAGGCCCGGCACGGTCACGGGTGCGGACACACCGGGAACCGGGTCCGGTGCGTCGGGGAACCAGAAGAACGCCAGCGCGTTCCCGCCGCCCATGTCGAAGAAAAAGTGCTGGCCGGCGCCGCCCGGCAGGTCGAGCGTCTTGATCAGCCGCATGCCCAGCACACGCGTGTAGAACTCGACGGTCTGTTGCATGTCCGAGCACACCAGCGCCAGGTGGTTGACGCCGCCAAGATCGAACTCCTCGTTCCGCCACTCCATCACGACCTCCTCGGGGCTGGCGCAGCCGCTAGAGCCGAACTTAGGCTCAGGACTCCCGCCGCGCTAGGCCGGAGCCGCGCAGATCGGAGTGGCCACATGACCGAGATCGTGCGCGAGTTCGTCGGGCTGCCGTCGCCGGTGGCGGGCCGCGCCGGGGCGGGCGGCCATCCGTGCCAGGGCCTCTATCACCGCCCGGCCGGGGTCAGGCCAGCCACGGCGTTCATCGCCACGCACTACAACGTGGACTTCGCCGAGCACTACCTGGCCAGCTACCTCGCCGAGCGAGGCTTCGGCTTCCTCGGCTGGAACACCCGCTTCCGCGGCAACGAGGCCAGCTTCCTGCTCGACCACGCGCTCGCCGAGATCGGCGTCGGGGTGCGCTGGCTGCGCGAGCAGGCGGGCGCGGAGCGGGTCGTGCTGCTGGGAAACTCCGGGGGCGGCTCGCTGATGGCCGCCTACCAGTCGCAGGCCGTTGAGCCGAACGTCGTGCCGGTCACCGGGTTGCGCCCGCTGCCGGCCGTGGCGGACCTGCCTGCGGGTGACCTGTTCGTCGCGCTGGCCGCGCACTCGGGCCGGCCCGAGGTGCTGACCAACTGGCTTGACCCTTCGGTCACCGACGAGACCGACCCGCTGTCGGTGGACCCGGCGCTTGACCCGTACGACCCAGCAAACGGGCCGCCCTTCAGCCCGGAGTTCCAGGCCCGGTACCGCGCCGCTCAGCGCGCCCGCAACGAGCGCGTGACGGACTGGGCGCTCGCCGAGCTAGACCGGCTGGCCGGCTCCCCTGCCAGGGACCGGCTGTTCACGCTGGCCCGTACCTGGGCCGACCTGCGCATGATCGACCCGTCGATCGAGCCGTCCGACCGACGCCCCCGCTGGTGCTACGCGGGCGACCCGATGCGGGCGAACTACGGCGTGTTCGGCATCGGCACCGTCAGCACGCTGCGCACGTGGCTGTCCATGTGGAGCCTGCGCACGTCACAGTGCACGGCGGCGCCGCACCTCGCCCGGATCACGGTGCCCTCACTCGTGATCCACGCGACCGCGGACACCGGCGTCTACGACAGCGACGCCCGCACCCTCTACGACGCCCTCGCGGCGGCAGACAAGACGCTGGAACTGCTGCGAGCGGACCACTACCTGCAGGAACCGGCCGGGTCGCGTACGGACGTCGCCGACCTGATCGCCGCCTGGGTAGGCAGGCAGCGCGGATAGCGGCGCGGTCGTCGCCGGGTCGCGCAGCCGCAAGGCGCAAATGCGAATGCGCATGTCGTTCTTCCGTTACGAAAGCGATCGGTACAGAATGACGCTTGCCTGGCAATAAGGGATTGGGGAGGAAATGATGGTCTGGCTGGCAGTTCTAGCCCTGCTACTCGCGGCGACCGCAATCATCACCGGGATTGCCGCCATGCGTCAGATCGCGGGGCTGAGGAGCGCGCTTTCCTGGGGTACCACCGAACTGCAGCGCCGCGACGACGAGGTGCAGTCAGTCCAGAACCACGTCAGCCTGGCCAGCAAGCAGCTCGCCGTGGCGCAAGAGCAACTGCAAGTCAGCCGCGAGAACTACGACGAGGCCATCGAGACAATACGGGAACAGGCGCGGCAGCTTGCCCACCTCGGGCGGCGCGCAGACGCGCATTTCGTCACCGCGGACACAGACGCCGTCGAGGCCACGCGGCTGGTGACCGAGCTCGAACACTACGCGGTCGTCTCCCTCGAGCAGGAGGCGGCCGGTTCGCGACCGCGCATCCTGCGCGGCGGCCTGTATGCACGGCGCCCGGTGCTCGACCTCGTTCCTGACCTGGTGGACGGTTTCCTCACGGCGATCGAGGCCGGCCTCATGTACCGGCAGGCTGACCGGCCGCATGGGAGCAGGTTCTACCTGCGCTGGTCCGGAGACCTGACGTCGCCAGACACCCTGCTGGACACGCTGCTCAACGCGGCCGAAAAGCCGGCGCAGCCTGATGAGCCGCCCGGCACGGCGGAGCTGCGGACGCTGCTGCACGCCCTGCAAGCCGGCAGTCCCGCGGTTCTGCAGATCGGACCGCTGGTCGTCGAGCGCACCGCGGCGAGGCTGTCGGCGGGGATCGCGCCCGCCGGCTGGCACGGCCCGACCGATGAGCAGAAGGAGGCCGCCCTCGACGGCAATGAGCCCGAGGTCATCAGCCAGATCGGTGCCAGCCGGGTTATCGACTGGCCGACCGAGCTGACTGCCTGACGAGCTCGCGCCGGTCAGGCGGCGGCGAGCCGCGTGAACCGGAAACCGGCAGGCTTGGCGGCTATCGACATCGCGGCAACAGGGCAGCCCGTGGCGGGATCGATGTCCACCCACACGCCGCCGTCCAGCGACGGATCGAGGAGGACCACGATCTCGATACCGTGGGCCGCGCGCATCCCGCTCCGCGCAGCCTGCGGGTCGGTGTCGTCGTTGAAGCGGCGGAATGCCTCGCGGCGCGCATACGTCGTGAGGGCGTCCATGCCGAGGAACGGACGTCCGCGAGCGATGACGGCCGCTGGCCCGCAGATCACCGCCGCGTAGCGGGCTGGCAGCTCACCATCGCGCTGCGATCCGGCCGCGTCGTGCTCAGCTGCGTCCTGGTCAGCAGGCACTGACCGGCTCGGCAGCCGGACGAAGTCGATGCTGAGCGACTCGCCGTCGATGGCGGCGGTCGAGACATCCAGCATGAGCCGGCCGCGCAACGTGACGAATGACACGTGGCCGGCATCGGCTACCTGCTTCGGGTCGGTCGCCGCCAGGGCTCCGAGCAGCAAGTCCGTCCGGTCCTCGTGGCTGCCGGCCGGAGCGGGCAGGTTCTGCGCCGAGATCGCCTTGGCCATCGCCTGCACAACCTGCTCCGTGATGCCGCCGCCGGAGCCGAGCAGCTCGGGGCCAGCCGGATTGAGCCTCTTCTGGTGCGCGCGCTCGGCGAAGTCGGCAAGCTGCAGGCGCAGCTCCTCCCGGAAGGTCGGAGACAGCGGCAGTCGCTCGGCCGCGGCCTGCTCCTTCTGGTGCGCAAGCTCACGGGCGGCCCGCTGGTCATCGGTGACGACCTCACCCTGGATGACCGAGCCACTTTCCGGCGGCGCGGAAAACTCGGCCGGCCCCGGTCCGTCCATGGCCGGGCCGCTTTCGGGCGCGGCCGGCTCCTCCGGCTGCGGCCGACCTGGCCGCACCGGGGAATCAAATGGCCACCAGCGGGACCGGCGATGCTGCTGCGGCCATGGAGGCGGCTGTTCTGTGGTCATGACTGTCTATGGTCACCCGATATGGCATCTCACGCAATCCCAACCGCGCGGCAGCTATTGGCCGGGTACGTGACTGGCGCCGTTCCGCTCCGCACGGGCAGAGCCGGGCCCGACAATTGCTGAGCAGTTTGTCCTATTTGAGGGCGCGAGACTGGCGATTGGTGACGTACCACCAGTCGATGGCGACGACCTCGGGCGTTGCGCACCAGGCTGGCGGCCACCGAGAATCAGCCATGGTTACTCACCGCACACAGCGATGGCTGCACGCATGACGCCGCCGCCAGCGCCGAGCGCCAGCGCGCAGCCGTTGCAGCGATCGGTCGTGAGCCGCCTGCTGAGCGGCGGTCCCGGCGTCGACAGTGCGGCCCGGCAACGGCTGCTGGTGACGATCGCGGGCCGCCAGGCCGTACTCGTCGAGCTGAGCCTGCCGCCGGGCACGATTGCCGACGACGTCCGCGGCCAGTTCGGCGACGTGTTCCAGGCCGCGTTCGCCGGGCAGTCCAGCAAGCCGCCTGCGCCCGTTCCCATCTCCGGCCACTACCTGCGGTGCCTGCTTACCCAGGACGAGATCACCGCGCTGGCGCGACAGGACGCCGGCCGGACCGCTGCGCAGCCGCCGCTGCTGCGCACGATCTACCGGATCTGGCCCGATTACCGCGTGCGCGCGCACATCGACCGGTCCTGCTCGACGATCCAGGCCGATGCAGCGGCCCGCACCTACGGCGTGTCCGGGACAGGCGTGGTCTGGGCGGTCGTCGATTCGGGCATCGACGCAACCCATCCGCACTTCGCCGGCGGTACCGTCACCGACCCGGTGGTGGCCAGGATGCACCGTGACTTCACCGGCCTGCTGCAGCCAGCCGGCGTCGTGTCGCCGGACCCGGCTCCCGCGCTCACCGACGCGCTCGGCCACGGCACCCACGTCGCCGGGATCATCGCCGGGCAGGCGCCCGACGACCCGGCCAAGCTCGTGATCGCCGTGAACGAGCCGTCTACCGACGATCTGCCAGCGTGGGCGACGCGGACCATCGACGCAGGCCGGTCGCTGCAAGGCATCGCACCGCGGGCCCGGCTGGTCAGCCTCAAGGTGCTGGACGACAGTGGCGACACGGTCTCCAGTGCGGTCATCGCGGCGCTCGCGCAGATTCGCGCATTCAACGCGGGCGGCAGTCAGCTGCAGATTCACGGGGTGAACCTGTCGATCGGCTGTGACTGGTTCCCTGACGAGTTCGCCGCCGGCCAGAGCCCGCTGTGCCGGGAGCTTGACCTGCTCGTCGGCACCGGAGTGGTGGCTGTCGTCTCGGCGGGCAACAGCGGCTCAGGCGGCACCCTGACGGGCGGCAGCAGCGACGTGCACGGCCGGCTGTCCACGATCACCGACCCCGGCAACTCCGTGCACGCGATCACAGTCGGCTCGACCCACCGGTCGGCGCCCCACACCTTCGGTGTCACCTACACCTCATCGAAGGGCCCGACCCTCGACGGGCGACCCAAGCCCGACCTGGTCGCCCCCGGCGAGCGCATCACGTCGGCAGCGACGGGCGCACTCGCCGCCGCCGTGCCGCTGCTGCAGGACGCCGGGCCGGGCGTCGCGCGCTACGTCGAGGACAGCGGCACGTCCATGGCCGCGCCGCACGTCTCCGGCGCGATCGCGGCGTTCCTGTCCGTCAGGGACGAGTACATCGGCCAGCCCGATGAGGTCAAGAGGCTGTTCCTGGCCGGCGCGACATCCCTGGACCGGCACGAGTTCTTCCAGGGCGCCGGCCTGCTTGACCTGATGCGCGTGCTGTCCGGCGTGTGACCCACTACGCACAACGGGAGGGGAGACATGGCCACCCAGATCGCCGGCCTGTCCTACTACGAGCTTGACTTCAGCGCCGACGGGACGCTGAGCTCCGACGGCGGGCTGACCGCCGCGGTGGCCGCCGGCGGCGTTCGCGACGTCTTCGTGCTGTCGCACGGCTGGAACTGCGGCGTCGACTCGGCGCGTTCGCTGTACCGGGCGATGTTCACCATGCTGGCCGGGATGATTCCCGGCCGGCTCGGCACCAGCCTGGCGGTCGGATTGACCTGGCCGTCGCTGCTGTTCCCTGACGACGATCCGGCCACCGCCACGCCCGTCCCGTCCACCGGGGCGCAGCTCGCCGCCGCGTTGACACCTGCGTTCCCGCAGCAGCCGGGCAACATCGCCGAGCTCGGTACGCTGCTGGACTCGGAGCCGCCGGACGCCACCCAGCTGACCAGGTTCCACACGCTTTCCTCGGGGCTGGTCACCTCTCCCTCGCTGGCGCCCGAGGACGCCGGCCAGCAGGCGGCGATCACCGGCAACACCGCCGCGGTGTTCGGCACCGCCGCGGCCATGTCCAAGACGCCGTCCGCCAGCGCGGAAGGCCTCCCAAATCCGTTCACCGCGCTGTGGGGCGGCGCCAGGGAAGTATTGCGCAGCATGTCCTACTACGAGATGAAGAACCGGGCCGGCGTCATCGGCCGCACCGGTCTCGGGCCGCTGATCGGGCAGCTCGCCGCGGCGGACGCCCGGATCCGCGTGCACCTCATGGGGCACAGCTTCGGCGGCCGCCTCGTCGCCTATGCGCTGTCGGGCCTGCCGGGATCCGCGGTCGGCCCGCGCAGCCCGGTGAAGACGCTGCTGCTGATCCAGGGCGCGTTCTCGCACTTCGCATTCGCGAATCCGATCCCGGACCCGGCGGTCGGCGGCGCGGGCGCACTGGCGTCGTTCGCCGACCGGGTCGACGGCCCGCTGCTAGCCACCTTCACCGCCGCGGACCGGGCGCTCGGCTGGTGGTACCCGGCCGCCAGCCTGCTCGCGCACCAGGACAGCGAGTCCGCGGCTGACCTCACCTACCAGTGGGGCGCCATGGGGCACGACGGCCCTCAGCAGGCTCCAGCCGGGACGACGGTCACGCTGGGCGCGCAAGGCACCAGCTATCAGTTCCAGCCGGGCTCGTTTTACCTGCTGGACGCCAACGCGGTGATCTGTGCCGACCAGTCGGCCTTTGCCGGCGCGCATAGCGACATCCAGCACGCGCAGGTGATCTGGCCGGTCGTCGATGCGGCAAGCTGACCAGATGCTGATCGACACAGGCGCGCTCTCCGACGATCCCGCCGCGGCCGAGGCGGCTGCCGTCGCTGCCGAGGACGACGGCTACGACGGGTTCAGCACCTCCGAGACCCGGCACGATCCCTTCATCACCCTCGCCCTCGCGTCCCGCGCAACCCGGACGATCACGCTGCGGTCGGAGATCGCGGTCGCGTTCGCGCGCAATCCCATGAACGTCGCGATGCTGGCCAACGACATCCAGCTGATATCAGGCGGCAGGTTCCAGCTCGGGCTCGGCTCGCAGGTGCGGCCGCATATCGAGCGCCGGTTCAGCATGCCGTGGAGCCACCCCGCGCCGCGGATGGAAGAGTTCATCGCCGCGGTCCGGGCGATCTGGCACAGCTGGGCGACCGACGGCAGGCTGGCCTTCCGGGGCACGTACTACCAGCACACGCTGATGACCGACTTCTTCAACCCCGGCCCGAGCCCGCACGGCAACCCCCCGGTCATGCTCGCCGCCGTCGGGGAGCACATGACCGCGGTCGCGGGCCGCGTCGCCGACGGCATGCTCGGCCACGGCTTCACCACCGAGGCCTACCTGCGCGACCGGACCATCCCCGCGCTGCGCGCCGCCCGCGGCAGCCTCGATGGGTTCACCCTGTGCCAGCCTGTGTTCGCTGTCATCGGCGCCGATCAGGCAGCGCGCGTCGCGGCGGAGGCTGGCGTGCGGGGCCAGATCGCCTTCTACGGCTCCACTCCTGCTTACCGCCCCGTGCTCGAGCTGCACGGCTGGGGCGACATCGGTGACCAGCTCAACGTGCTGTCCCGGCGACACGAGTGGGCGCAGATGGGCGACCTCATCACCGACGACGTGCTCGACGCGTTCGCCGTGTCCGGCACCCCGGATCAGGTCGCCGCCGCGATCCGGCAGCGCTTCGGCGACGTCATCACTCGCACCTCGCTGTATACGCCGTACCGGGCCGACCCGGCCGACCTCGCAGCCACTGCGGCGGCGCTGCGCGCCGGAGAACCGGCCAGGCCGGCCGACGGGGCGCTGCGCGGCGGAGAACCGGCCAGGCCGGCCGACGG